>NZ_JAQCZB010000006.1:123311-176271 GCF_027682785.1 Coprococcus sp. AF51-11b1
AAAGGATATGCGGCAGTAGATTGTGATAATCAGATTGATATGGTCAATCGTGAAAAAGTAGAAGATTTTTGCAAAGCAGCAGAGAAAGAAGAACAGGCAGCAGTAGATATTGTTGTTGTATTTGATGAAGGGGAAATTATACAATATCATTTAGAGTCAATGAATGGAAAGATAAATGTTCGATTATGTCAGGTTAAATGGAAGGATAATAGCCCACAGGCTAATTATTATGATGAATATGAAGCATATGAGTGGAAATATACAGAAAAAGGATACTTGTTTCTGGAGGAATATCACCCACCGGGATTTGATGGAGCACCGGGTGAAACTGGATTCAGAGTGCAGCCATTAGATAAAACATGCCGAGAATTGAATCGAAAATATGTTATGCCGTTGGGGTATGCACTTAATAATCTGTTGATTACAAATTGGGATAACCAGAATTATACGGAACTTGATTTTTATGATCTTTATGAAAAAATGTATTATATGAAATATGGAAAGCAAGTTCCATATGAAGCAAATTATGGTGGAGCAGAATATGAAGTTCCAAAAGATGAGTTTGAAGAGGTTATAAAGACCTATTTACCATTTAGTAATAGCGAGATTGAAAAAGGAACTTTTTATAACTCTGATAATAGAACTTTTAGATACAGACCGCGAGGGTTATATGATTGTGAATTCCCATATGAGCCATATCCGGAAGTTATCTCATATGAAAAATTACAAGATGGAACATTAAAACTTACGATAGAAGCAGTATGGGAAATCAGAATGTTAGATCAGGCAATCACCAGTGAATTGATGATAAAACCTATGGAAGACGGAAGTTTCCAGTATTTATCAAATAAGGTAATCAAGTCAGATCAAAATGCAAATGCAGGGTGGTATATGCCAAGGTTAACAGAAGAAGAGTGGGAAGAGAATTACAGTAATAATTAGGGGGCAATATGAAAAGAAAAAGTATTTTGTTAGTACTTTGTATAGGAATGATTCTGACTTCCTGTGAAAGTAAGATATCGTTAAACAGCACAGATGTAAAAAATGAGAAGAATCAGAAAAACACTACCATGGAAAATCCGGATAAGGGATATAATCTACCAATCGATGAAGACAAGAAAAAGGAAGCTGTGAACGATTGTGAAGAAATTATGGGCATTATCCGAGATATTTATTCTGAATATAATGGAATACAAGAAGCAGATCAGAACACTGCTGAGCAAATGATGAATCGGATGAAAGAAATTATCAAACAAAATGGGAATCCGGTCATTGGTTCCGATCATTATTCTGTTATGGATAATTATCAGAAGATGGAACAATTTTTAAAATCTGCAGAACAAGAAGAAAAAGGAAGTGTAATTTTATATGAAGCAGATACAGATGGTGGAATTACCAGAAAAGAATATAGTTATGATGGAAAAGAAATGAGTGTGATGTCCGCAAAAATGATCTGGAGTGAGGATACAGAGCCTGTACTTACATACATATCGCTATCAAAAATAAAAGAATGGGCATATACTGAAAATGGGAATTTCTGTTATGAATTATGCGTACCTGAACCACCGGAAGTGACAGAGATTGTAGATGGAAGTTGTATTATCCGGGTAAAGCCTTTGAGTGAGGAGTGTCGGGAATATTCAAAAAAATATGTGAGTACGTTCGGCTATCAGGGAAACAATCTGTTATGTTCAAACTGGAATGCGGAGGATATGCAGGGGTTGGATTATAATGGACTTTATGAATATTTTTATCAAATGAAATATGGAGAAAAATTTACTGCAGAAAAAGAGGTTGTGGGAATTCCAGCAGAAGAGTTCGAAAATGTAATTATGACATATCTTCCTGTTACAAAAGAAGAATTGAAAGAATGGGCGGTCTACGATGAACAAAGTAATATGTTTATCTGGGAACGATTGGGATGTGGTAATTATTCACCAACACATTTTGGCTTGTCTTTACCGGAAGTAACAGAAGTCAGGCACAATGAAGATGGAACCATTGTTTTGACAATTCATGCAGTATGTGATTCTGTTGTATGTAATGATGTTGTTATTACACACGAACTTACGATGAAAATTCAGGATGATGGAACGATTCAGTATGTTGGAAACAGGATTTTAGATAATGGTATTGATAATATACCGAGGTATCAGTACCGGTTAGGTAATTTGCAGAATTGATCAGTAGAGAAGAATGAAATAAAGAGAACTGATAACGGGAAATTATGCTATCAGTTCTCTTTATTTATTTCCAAATACCAAGATTAGAAAGTACAGATTCTGTTATTTCGGTAGCCTGACTTCCAGTTGCACCAGAAGAGGATTGAATATTTGTTGCGAAGTAGTAAGTATTATTCGCTGTTTCAATGTATCCGATAAACCAGCCATTGACATCTTTACCATTGACACGCCCAGTTCCTGTTTTCCCGTAAAGAGAACCGGAAGAAGTAGTGGAAAGCAGCAGGGCTTTTTTTACTGCCTGGATATTTTTACTGTCAAAATGAAAATTATTTTGATAGAAATCCTGTAACAATTCCACCTGTTCTATGGGTGATATCTTCAGAGAGAAATCTGTCCAATAGAGATTTAGATTTGTTCCAGTATTCTGATTCCCATAGTTTATTGTCTGTAAAAATGTTCTTACGGCTTCAAAACCTGCCTGTGAATCAATTGCCTGAAAATACCAGTTTACGGAATTATGTATAGCCGAGGTTAAATCTTGATCGGCTTCCCATGAATTAAAAGGATATGGTTCTCCATTCCATGTGAAAGTGGAATGTTCTGGTGTAATAATTCCAGATTCCAAGCCAAGTAATGCATCATATATTTTATAAGTCGAATTCGGTGATACACGTGTGGAAGCATGCTCCATATTATAAATATTCCATTTATCAGCAGACTGATCATATAAAACAAAACTTCCAGTGTAGTCCCCAAAATTGGAAGAAAGATTTAGCTGAGTAATATTCTTTTCGGTTGTGTCAAAATGATACCCAGTCTGATCAGAAGCATAAACAGAAAGTATGGGAATGCATCCAATGATGATAGTAGAGACGAATATGCATATAAGATATCCACGAATTTTTTGTTTAAAAGTAGGTTGGTGGAATGATGCAATATTTAAAATGCGTCCTTTTAACTGTTTTATATTTCCACTAATTCCCATAGTAAGAGGGAATGGAGACAGAGCTATTGTTTCGGCAAAGTTAATCAGTGTATTTCCATATGACTTGTATTCTGTTTCTTTCAATAATTGTAATACAGCACTGTCGCAGGCAAGTTCCCGTTCCTGTCGTATTCTTTTTAGAAAATACCAGATTAGGGGATTGAACCAGTAGAAAACATTTACTGTATTTATCAAATATCCAATTAGAATATCTTTATGCTTGTAGTGCTGCAGTTCATGAAGAAGCATATAGCGAATATCAGTTGCGCTTATAGTTCCAGCGTTAAAATCTGAAATCAAATGAATTGGAAGATAAATGCGAGGATGCAGGAAACCAGCCAAAACAGGAGATTTCAAAAATGCTGTACTATAAATCGGAATGGTATGCTTGCTGTTCACTTCGTTTAAACATTCTATATAAAGAGCGTTTAGTTCTTCATTTTGAAGAGGTAAAGCAGAACTATGTAAGGCTTTTACTTGTTTTACTGAGCGGTAGAGAAGAAAAAACATTATGAATATACCGATACTCCAGAAAAATACAAGTAATGTGTGAATAAAAGTTGGTATTTGGGTGCTGACAGAGACAGCAAAATCATTTATTTTATCCAAATTATAACCATTACCAGAAAGAAAAGTGGTTTGAATGTCACCATTGGTACTTGAACTGGCTGTCAGCAAATGGCTCCACGATATAGAAGATGGGGCAGAGCTTATTGGTAAAAAGGGAACAATTAGAACGGCAAGAAATATAATCGAAAGATTATATTGCATACGTGCGGATAATTGCCTTTGCAATAAATTTTTTAATCCCAGTAAACTACCTAAAAAAATACAAATGATGGCATTACACAGTAAAAATCGAAAACTAAAATATATCAAAATATGCTCCTCCTCCCATGGTTAATGATTGGAAAGAAGATTCCGTAAGCTGGCAATGTCTTCTTCAGACAATTTATCATCCTCAATGTAAGAGGCAAGCATAGAAGTGATATTACCATTATAATATCGTTTTAAAAAAGAATTACTTTCCTGCCGAATATATTCGTCTTCTTTGACCAATGGAGTATAGACAAAAACCCGGCTTTGTTTTTCGTAGGTTAGTGCTTTTTTAGAAACGAGACGTTTAATCAATGTCTGAATTGTTTTAGGACTCCAACGGGAAATTTGTGTTAATTTTTCAGTAATTTCATTGGTGCTGATTGGTGCATATTTCCAAACGATTTTCATAACTTCAAATTCGGCTTCTGAAATTTGAGGCAGATTGCTCATGTGATATTCCTCCAAATCTTACAAATGTAATAAAAATATTATATATCTTAAAAGGTTATTCTGTCAACGAAATAAAAACTTGACTTTAAATCTTACAGATGTAATAATAGATAAAAATTACACTTGTAAGATTTGGAATATGAAAGGTTTTTATAAAATGGGAAGGGTAGTTGTTGTAACATTTGATGAAAATGAGGAAGAAAAATTAAATGAATTATTACATTTTCTGTCTGCTAAAAAATACTCTGAGATGCCTGGTAAACAAAATAGGGTACTTGATTACGGAGCATTAAAAATAAATGCGGAATATCGTTCTGTAGAAAGTAATGGTGAGCTGGTTCAATTGACGAATTATGAATTTGAAATATTATATTTGCTGGCAAAAAATCCAGGACGGATATTTTCAAAGGAACAAATATATACACAGGTGTGGAAAGAACCATATTATGGGGCAGAAGATAATGTTATGGGCATAATTCGGAGAATCAGAAAAAAGATTGAGCCAGATTCTGCAAAACCAAGATACATTTTAAATGTATGGGGTATGGGATATAAATTTAATGGTGAATTGATGAAATGATGAAATATAAAATTGGGCATAATAAGTAAAGATACCAAAAAAAGCAGGAGAAATTTTTATGGAAAATGATATTTGGAATGAAATATCCTCTTTTTTGAACCAGTTGCGTTGTGAGAATATAAACAGAGAAAGTTATATCTATTTCCAAGAACTTGCAAATATTCAGTTGAAGAAGAAAATGGAAAAAGAAAAGGTGAATAAACTTCTCGATCATATAAGTTATGAGGACAGGGAGAAGTTGAAGCAATATGGAGAAATTTTGGAAGAAGAAGCGTTTGTGTCAGAACAAAGGGCATATTGTCAAGGATATGTAGATTGTATTCAGTTATTGGCTGGTTTAGGACTCTTGAAAAAATCGACGGATATGGAAAAAATAATTAGCGAGATGAAAAGCAATTAAGTGTGTCGTGGAGGGAAATGTAGTATTTGATAGATAATAGGATGTTCGTAAAGAAGAAACAGTTATGTTATATCAAGTTGTAATGATATAGCATAACTGTTTTTAACATATGGTAATAGTATTTATTCCACTAATTTTAAATATCGGTAATTATCAGCTATTTATCGGTATTTTACAAGTTTTATTTTGTATCATTAGTAGTGTCTACGTTAGAAATAAAAGGATTAGAATCTAGCAGAGCTGTCGTAGTTGCAAGAATTACCTGTAACTGATAATCATTGCACTGATTTAAGAGCCGAAGAATCTGATCATATGTAGAATTATTTTTATTCTGATTTGGATAAACGTAGTCATCAGCAGAAATATTTAAAGTCTGCATGGTTTTACAAAATAATTCCAGACTGGGACCGCCTTTATGGCGTTCGAGGTCTCCAAGATAAGCCGCCGATATTCCGAGTTTTTCAGCAAGAGCTTCTTGTGTTAAATGCATTTCCATACGCCCTTGTTTTACTAAAGTGGCAAATAATGTTTTTGGAATATCCATGTTTGTATACCTCCATAAACTTAGTGTATTACCCTAAATTTGAAAAGTGAAAAGGGTGTAATATTAGAAAAAACACAGGGTATTACCCGATGAATGAGAAAGCATACAAATCTCTTTCGGTTAAAAAAAACAGATTCCGAAAGAGCAGTATTTGTATGCTTATTTTCTTTTCCGGAATCTAACCGGAGAAAATATGGTTCTTAGCAAGAGTTCAGCTAAAAAATTCTGTTCAACAGAAGGTATTCAATTAAAAAAATCTCAACAATTTCATTAGTAAATGTTGGAATTGAAACTAGGGTAAGAGCCAATAATGAATCCAGGGTAATAAAATATCGAATTAAATGCGTCCATAGGAGTGAAATCTGTCAGGGCGTTTTTTGTTACCTAAATATTGAGAATGAGCAATTCAAAATAAGGTCGATTGTTCGTATTCGTGCCCCGCCTACTGATCTGAATTCAAAAAAATTCAGATTGGAGGAAAGGTCATGGAAGGCAGACAGCCTAAAAGAAGAAAAGATAAATATAACCCATATGAAATCTATGAGAAGGACGGAAAATATTATGTTTCATTTCGTAATGGTGAAAAAGAGTACAAGGATTTGGAAATAGGAAAGAATGTATATGAAGCTTTTAATACGTTTGAATTGCAGGATGTGTCGCATATGAATGTTGTGGACAGGCATTTGGAACAGTCAGAAATCTGGGATTCCAGTTTATATGAACGGGTATTTCAGAAAGAGGAAGGTGTAGAGGATACTGTTCTGAATAAACTGGAAGCGGAACGTTTACATAGTGCAATTCAGCAGTTGTCGGAAATTCAGAGAAGACGATTGATGAAGTATTATTTTGAAGATAAGAATTATGAGCAGATTGCACAGGAAGAAGGCTGCTCTTTTCAGATGGTAGCAAAGTCTGTAAAAGCAGCAATCAGAAATTTGAAAAAGATTTTGAGATAGTGGGTTGAAAAATAGCGTTTAAGTGAGGAAACAGGTGGAAAGAGAAATATTTTGATCCACCTGTTTCTTCTTTTGTCACGAAAAGACTGGGGAGCGGGAAGAACCTTGACAAATTCATATACATTCATCAGGCACATTCCTGTTGTTATCGTGATGAGCGTAAGCCACATTAACAAATACGCCATAACACAGGCTGGGTAAAGACAGCGAAATCCCACCCGTATACTTCCTTTTGGTTTCAGTTTGTATTACCCGGACTGTTGAGCGAAAAATATCTGGTTATAACTGTCAGATTGCTTCTGGCAGGGCGATGACAGACAACAGGCATAATGATACTCCTGTCCGGTCATAAAGTCGTGTATACAAAATATTTCTTTGATGCCGCAACAAGTGAGGGCAGCTTCAGGAGATCCCTGGAGAGGAAAACTCCCAATCCCATATATTTATTTTAGATAAAATCCTGTGGAGCTGATTAGCAGTCAGCCGTCTGATGATTTCCCAATTACAAGTCGGGGCGTCGGGGACAAATAGGCTTGTATTTTACATATTTAGGGATAACAACAGTTAGAAAGACGAGAGGAGATATAGCAAAGATGGAAGATAGAAACGTCAGGCGTGGGGATATTTATCACGCCGACCTTGATCCTGTATTTGGAAGTGAGCAGGGCGGTTATCGTCCGGTGCTGGTGATTCAGAATAATATAGGAAATCAATACAGTCCGACAGTGATCGTGGCAGCAATTACAAGTAAAGAAAAAATGAAACTGCCGACACACATTGCAGTCCCGGAAATGGAAGGTTTGGAAAAGGATTCTGTAGTGCTGTTGGAGCAGCTTAGAACTTTAGATAAAAGACGGTTGGAAAATTATGTGTGTACCTTAGATCGTACTGAAATGGAGAAAATCAATAAAGCAATCCGAAGAAGTACCGGGATACCGAAGATAATTGAAAAACCGTTAGTCGTGAGCTTGTGCAGAGTATGTGCAGGCAATTTTTATGAGGTGCCGGGACGTTATATCCGGCGGGTGAATCCGGAGCAGCGATATAAGGAATTATGTATGTTCTGCAATGTCCGGAATGGGTACGACTATTATATAGGAAGAAAGAACAAGTAACACGTAAAAGTCAAGTGTGCGATTTGAAAATTCGCACATTGGACGATGTAGACGAAAATGGATATCTTAGTGGTGTACCGTTTTTAGATGTTACACAGCTAAAAACTACCGGTAGTAAAGCGCAAAGATTAGGACGAGGAGGATAACGTCATGGCAATGATAGAGAATGAAATGGAAAAGAAAGTATATAAAGTAGAAGATGTTCAAAATTTGCTTGGGCTGGGACGCTCCAAGGCATATGAATTTATAGAAAATGTTTATTATGACAGAAAACCATTCCGGGTGTTGAAGATTGGCAGATCTTATCGTATCCCATGCAATTCTTTTGATAAGTGGCTGAATGGAGACGAGGAGAGAGAAAGAGTGAGAGCAGAATGAAACAGAAAGAAACGCAGCAGGAGACAATGTCAAAGGAAAAGAGAGTTGTCTTTTTTGAAGGAAAATCATGGTATCACAGAACCAAAGAGCTGCAGGACGATCTGACGACAAAATATGGGAAAAAAGGTGGCTTTGAAACGCCGGAAGAAGCAGAGAAAAGTTACTGGGAATATGAAAAAAGATACCAGAAGAAGCAGAGAAATCTCCAGATTGCAAAAATGCAAAAGACAGATGTGATGCTTGGGGATTATCTGGAATACTGGTTTGAAAATATTTTCAGTCCGAGAATTGAGACAACCACGAGAATGGTTGGAGCATATACCTTATATAATCTGATTCTTCCGAGTATGGAAGCGGATATCAAATTAAAATACATTTCAGTAGAGTATTTAGATGCTCTACTGGAACGTGTCGCAAAAATCTGTCCTTCAGCGGGAAATAAAGGGCGGGAGCTTTTGAGCATCGCCATGAAAGATGCAGCAGGAGATAAGTTCATAAGCTATAATCCAATGCCTGAGACAAAGCCATATCCGAGAGCAAAACCAAAGGTAAGGGTATTAAGCAAAGAAAAATTGAAAGTTTTTCTTGAAGCTGCGAGCAAGAATCCTTGGTATCTGGAAATTTTACTGGGACTGTTTTGTGGGTTACGAAAAGGAGAAATTCTTGGATTGAAATTTCAGGATTTTGATTTTGAAAAACAGACCGTCAGAATTAGCAGACAGCTTGTTGGAAACCTGAAACTGAAAGAAAAAGAATTTACGGTTACGGAATATGCTGTTATTGAAAGGAATCCAAAGACTGAGAACAGCTACCGGATATTGAGAGTGCCAAAAGTGGTGATGCAGGAAGTAAAACGCAGACAGCAGTTGATTGAATTGCGAAAAACTGATCCGGGCATAGAATACAAGAATTTTGATTATGTATGTTGTCAGGAAAATGGCGAACCCCGATCATTAACGGCAATGAATCAGGCACTTACGAAAATCTGTAACAGAAATGGATTGGCAAATATCACCGTACATGGACTCAGACATATGTTTGCGACCATTTTAATTGAGCTTGGAGTTCCATTGTTTAAAATATCTGGTCTGTTAGGTCATAGTTCCGTTCATACGACTTACGAATATTATTGTGAGATTATGGACGAGCAGGATAAGATTATTGCATTTGTAAATAATACATTTGTACCACAACGAACGGGAACGGAGGGATAGCCATGCATAAGACCTTTGATTTTAAGAAATATGTAGAATATAAGGTTTATTCGGTGACGACAATCAAAAAAGGATATGGATTTCGCGTGTTGCTGACGTTTGCAGATGAAAGTACAAAGACACAGCAACATGCGGGATTCACAACCAAAAGAGAAGCTAATGCATTTCGTGATGAAGTAATCGGACAGCTACATACCGGAACCTATATTGTGTATGGAAAAATCCGGGTAGAGGAGTTTATGATCTTCTGGCTGGAAGATATTATGCGTCCCCGGATAACAGACGATACTTATACAACTTACAAAAGTTCCATTAAGAATTATATTGTTCCACAGCTTGGAAAAATGTATATGTCTACACTGAATCAGGGGTATATCAGAAAATTATATAATGCAGTTGCAGAGAAGTATGAATCGGTTGCGAAAAATGTCAGGACGATCATGAAAACATCATTGGAGTATGCATTTAACAAAAATGTATTGGCAACAAATCCTGCGAAGGGAATCAATTTACCGAAGAAAATAAAAAAGACAGAGTATCGTGTCCTGAAAATTGACGAGAAGAAAACATTGACACTTCCGCAGGTGCTTCGGTTGATTGAGGCAAGCAAGGAGACACCGATTCATATGCAGATTTTATTTGCGGTATTGATGGGACTCAGAAGAAGTGAAATAAATGGTCTGAAATACAGTGATGTCGATTACATTCACAGGACGTTGAGAGTAGAGCGTCAGTTGGGAAAGAAGCCAAACAGTAAAGCAGAAGATTGTGCACCTAAGATGCTGACAAAGCAGGAAATTAAAACAAAAACACCTGCTGGTGTGCGTGAACTTCCAATACCGGATTATGTATTTGAAGCCATTCTAGAAGAACGGAAAACTTATGAGAAGAACCGCAGACGCAGACCAAAAGAGTTCCGGGACTGGAATTATATTTGTTGTTCTACATATGGGAATCCAAGGAGTAAAGGCTTTCATCAGAAATACTATAAAGACTTGTTGAAATCCTTGGATTTGCCTGATATTCATTTTCACCAGTTGAGAAATACCTATGCAACTATTTTGCTGAAGAATAGCTTTAATTCAAAAGGTGTTTCGCATTTATTGGGACATGCCAAGGAAATCATATCAGTAGATGTCTATGGAGATACGCAGGAAATCATAGAAGACTGTCTGGATGTATTGGAACCATTTATTGAAGAAGTTATTCCAAAAGAGCGGAAAGATCAGTATTATGATTATTCAGAAGTGATTGAAATAGACTTAATCCTGGAGGAATATTTCAACGCAGCATGATAAAAAATAGAATAGTAGTAAGAGAGAAAAGTACAAATAAGAATCGAACATTTGTGCTTTTTCTTACCTTCATCTATATACTTTCAAAAAAATGTCTGATATAATAGGGACTGTTACAAGAACAAACAGTAAAAATATGACAGAATCGGAGCCTGGTATCATCAGGTATTTCCGAGTGTTGTTTTATCCGCAAAAATCAGTTTTGTGACTTTTATTCGTAACGAGGTGAAAAAGACATCTATTCACCATAAAATAAGCTTTTCGTTACGAATCTGGATACGAATTTTTGGCTGATAATGATCATAGTAAAAGTCACAAATGGAGGGATTTACCATGAATGAGTTCAAATTAAAAGCCCCATATAAGCCAACCGGAGACCAGCCACAGGCGATAGCAGAGCTTGTGAAAGGGTTCAAGGAAGGCAATCAATGCCAGACTTTACTAGGGGTTACGGGTTCTGGAAAGACTTTTACGATGGCAAATGTGATTCAGCAATTACAGAAGCCGACGCTTGTCATTGCTCATAATAAGACGTTAGCAGCTCAGTTGTACGGAGAGTTCAAGGAGATGTTCCCTGAGAACGCAGTGGAATATTTTGTCTCCTACTACGACTACTACCAGCCGGAAGCTTATGTTCCGTCATCCGACACTTACATTGCCAAGGACTCTGCCATCAACGATGAGATCGACAAGCTCCGCCACTCTGCGACAGCAGCGCTTTCTGAGCGGAATGATGTTATCATTGTGGCAAGTGTGTCCTGCATTTACGGACTGGGTTCGCCGATTGATTACAAGGAGATGGTGATTTCACTTAGACCGGGCATGATCAAAGACAGGGATGAAGTTCTGAAGAAGTTGGTTGAGATCCAGTATGACCGCAATGATATGGATTTCAAGCGTGGAACGTTCCGGGTGCGAGGAGATGTGGTTGAGATTTTCCCAGCGTATTCGGAAAAAATTGCATACAGAGTTGAATTTTTCGGTGATGAGATAGACAGAATAACAGAGATTGATACATTGACCGGTGAAGTGTTGAATGTGATCGGGCATGTGGCAATTTTCCCGGCATCTCATTATGTAGTGTCCAAGGAGAATATGGAGCGTGCCATCGGGGAAATTGAAAAAGAACTGGAGCAGCAGATCCGTTATTTTAAAGGGGAAGATAAGCTTCTGGAAGCACAGCGTATTTCTGAGAGAACGAATTTTGATATAGAAATGATGCGAGAGACAGGATTTTGTTCCGGAATTGAAAACTATTCGAGGCATCTGACCGGGCAGAAAGCAGGGGAGCCGCCATGTACATTGATTGACTATTTTCCGGATGATTTTCTGATCATGATCGACGAGTCGCATAAGACGATTCCACAGATTGGAGCCATGTATCACGGCGATCAGTCGAGAAAGACAACATTGGTAGATTATGGATTCCGTCTGCCATCGGCAAAGGATAACAGACCGCTCAGCTTTGGGGAATTTGAAAGTAAGATTGACCAGGTACTGTTTGTATCGGCGACACCGGGAGAGTACGAGGAGTCTCATGAACTGCTGCGGGCAGAGCAGGTAATCCGACCGACAGGTCTTCTGGATCCGGAAGTAGAAGTGCGTCCGATCGAAGGACAGATTGATGATCTGATCAGTGAGGTAAATAAAGAAACAGCGAAGAAGAATAAGGTACTGATCACAACGCTGACAAAGCGTATGGCGGAAGATCTGACCGATTATATGCGGGAGCTTGGCATTCGTGTGAAATATTTACATTCGGATATTGATACTCTGGAAAGGACAGAGATCATCCGGGATATGCGTTTGGATGTATTTGATGTACTGGTTGGAATTAACCTGCTTCGAGAAGGTCTGGATATTCCGGAGATCACACTGGTAGCGATTCTGGATGCGGACAAAGAAGGTTTTCTGCGTTCGGAAACTTCACTGATCCAGACCATTGGTCGTGCGGCGAGAAATGCAGAGGGGCATGTTATCATGTATGCGGATAACATGACGGATTCGATGCGGATGGCGATTGATGAGACGATGCGCCGTCGTGAGATTCAGATGAAATACAATGAAGAACATGGAATCACGCCACAGACGATCAAGAAGTCGGTGCGTGATCTGATCAGTATTTCAAAGAAGGTTGCAGCAGAAGAGATGAAGCTGGAAAAAGATCCGGAATCCATGAGTGTGGCAGAGCTGGAGAAGCTGGTCAAGAAGCTGGAAAAGCAGATGAAGAAAGCGGCAGCAGAGCTGAATTTCGAGGCGGCAGCAGAGCTGCGGGATAAGCTGATCGAGCTGAAAAAGCATTTGAATGAGATGGAGTAAAGCGAAGAGATAGAAGAGGAAGAACAGATGGCAGAAGAAAAGAAAGAACTGATAAAGATCAGAGGTGCGAACGAGCACAATCTGAAGAATCTTGATGTAGATATTCCGAGAAACAAACTGGTAGTACTGACCGGTCTCAGTGGTTCCGGCAAATCATCCCTTGCATTTGATACAATTTATGCAGAGGGACAAAGACGATATATGGAATCTCTGTCTTCTTACGCAAGACAGTTCCTTGGGCAGATGGAGAAACCGAATGTAGAAAGTATTGAAGGGCTTTCACCGGCGATTTCCATCGACCAGAAGTCTACGAACCGCAATCCGAGATCCACAGTCGGAACCGTGACGGAGATTTACGATTATTTTCGACTGCTGTATGCAAGAATCGGGATTCCGCATTGTCCGAAGTGTGGAAGAGAGATCAAGAAGCAGACGGCAGATGAGATGACCGATCAGATCATGGCACTTCCGGAAGGAACAAAGATCCAGCTGATGGCACCGGTTGTGCGGGGGAGAAAGGGAACCCATGTCAAGCTTCTGGACAGAGCAAAGAAAAGCGGTTATGTCCGTGTAAGGATTGACGGAAATATGTATGAGCTTTCCGAAGGAATCACATTGGACAAGAATATCAAACATAATATTGAGATTGTTGTAGACCGTCTGGTTGTCAGGCCGGGGATTGAAAAAAGACTTGCAGATTCCATAGAAAGTGTATTAAGTCTTGCGGAGGGGCTTCTGGTCGTGGATGTGATCGGAGGGGAACCGTTGAATTTCAGTCAGAATTTTGCCTGCCCGGACTGCGGAATCAGTATTGATGAGATCGAGCCGAGAAGCTTTTCATTTAACAATCCATTTGGTGCCTGCCCGGTATGTTTCGGACTCGGATATAAAATGGAGTTTGATGAAGACCTGATGATTCCCGACAAATCACTCAGCATCAATAAAGGAGCAATCGTGGTGGCAGGATGGCAGTCCTGTACCGATAAGAGCAGTTTTACTCACGCGATTCTGGAAGCGCTCTGCAAGGAATATCATTTTGACCTGGATACGCCGTTTGAACAGTATCCGAAGGAAATCCAGGATATTTTACTGCGTGGGACTAATGGAAAAGAAGTCAAGGTCTATTATAAAGGACAACGCGGGGAAGGGATCTATGACGTTGCATTTGATGGACTGATCCGAAATGTGGAGCGAAGATACCGTGAGACAGGATCGGAGACTATGAAAGCGGAATATGAGAGTTTTATGCAGATCACACCTTGCCGAGAATGTGGCGGACAGCGACTGAAAAAGGGCGCGCTTGCGGTAACGGTCGGAGATAAAAATATTTCAGAAGTAACAGCAATGTCGATTGAACGGCTTCAGCGGTTTATCAGCAGTCTGGAATTGTCAAAAACGCAGCAAATGATCGGTGGACAGATATTAAAAGAGATCAAAGCGCGCCTGCAGTTCCTTCTGGATGTAGGTCTGGAATATCTGACACTTGCCCGTGCAACAGGAACTCTTTCCGGTGGAGAAGCACAGAGAATCCGGCTTGCGACGCAGATCGGTTCCGGTCTTGTGGGGGTGGCTTATATTCTGGATGAGCCAAGTATCGGCCTGCACCAGAGAGATAATGACAAACTTCTCGCAACACTCAAGCATCTCCGTGATCTCGGAAATACACTGATTGTAGTTGAGCATGATGAAGATACCATGCTTGCGGCAGATCAGGTAATCGACATCGGACCGGGAGCCGGAGAACACGGTGGAGAGCTGGTTGCCCAGGGAACGGCACAGGAGATCATGAAAGTAGAACGGTCGATCACAGGTGCATATTTAAGCGGAAAGATCAAGATTCCGGTTCCGGTAACCCGCGCAGTTCCGACCGGCTGGATCAAAGTTGTAGGTGCAGCAGAGAACAACCTGAAAAATATTGACGTGAAGTTCCCACTTGGTGTGATGACCTGTGTAACCGGCGTATCAGGTTCCGGTAAGAGTTCATTGGTGAATGAAATCCTTTACAAGAGTATGGCGAAAAAGCTAAACCGTGCCCGTGTGATTCCTGGAAAGCATAAGCGGATTGAAGGACTGGAAATGCTGGACAAAGTGATCGACATTGACCAGTCTCCAATCGGAAGGACGCCAAGATCCAATCCGGCGACATATACCGGAGTATTCGACCTGATCCGGGATCTGTTTGCGGCAACCGCGGATGCGAAGGCAAAAGGCTATAAAAAAGGAAGATTCAGCTTTAACGTCAAGGGCGGACGCTGTGAAGCGTGTAGCGGAGATGGAATCATCAAGATCGAGATGCATTTCCTTCCGGATGTATATGTGCCGTGTGAGGTATGCGGCGGAAAACGCTACAACCGTGAGACGCTGGAGGTAAAATATAAAGGAAAAAGCATTTATGATGTTCTGAATATGACGGTAGAAGAGGCGCTTCATTTCTTTGAAAATGTACCGAGTATCCGTAGAAAAATGGAGACACTTTACGATGTAGGACTTTCTTATATTCGTCTTGGCCAGCCGTCTACAACCCTTTCCGGCGGTGAAGCACAGCGGATCAAGCTTGCAACTGAACTGAGCCGGAGAAGCACTGGGAAGACAGTGTACATTCTGGACGAACCGACAACCGGACTTCATTTTGCAGATGTGCACAAGTTGACGGAAATCCTGCGCAGACTCGCGGCAGATGGCAATACGGTTATAGTGATCGAACATAACCTGGATGTGATCAAGACAGCAGATTATATTATCGATATCGGACCGGAAGGCGGTGACAAGGGGGGCACAGTTGTTGCGTGCGGTACACCGGAAGAAGTGGCAGAAAACCCGAATTCATATACAGGAAAATACATCAAAATGATGCTGGACAGAAAATGATACAGAAATCTTAAAAAATCCTGAACTTGAAAAAAAGACTTTCTATTTATTAAAGATTTGATTATAATAAGGTGAGTATGTGAAAGGGGAATCGTGATGTCAATAGATTTAGGAATTGATTTAGGAACAGCAAGTATCCTCGTTTATGTGAAAGGAAAGGGAGTTGTACTGAAAGAACCTTCAGTCGTTGCCTTTGACAGAGATACCAATATGATAAAAGCAATCGGTGAAGAAGCAAGGCTGATGCTTGGAAGGACACCGGGGAACATTGTTGCGGTAAGACCTCTCAGACAGGGCGTTATTTCCGATTACATTGTCACAGAAAAAATGATCAAATATTTTGTTCAGAAAGCACTGGGGAAGCGTACATTTAAGAAGCCGAATATCAGTATCTGTGTGCCAAGCGGTGTTACAGAGGTTGAAAAAAAGGCGGTAGAAGAGGCTGCTTTTGCAGCCGGTGCGCGGGAAGTACATTTGATTGAGGAACCGGTTGCAGCGGCAATCGGAGCCGGAATAGATATTTCAAAACCATGCGGCAACATGATCGTGGATATCGGTGGTGGTACATCCGACATTGCGGTGATTTCCCTTGGAGGAACTGTTGTGAATACATCATTAAAAGTTGCAGGTGATGATTTTGATGAAGCAATCGTCCGTTATGTCCGGAAAAAGCACAATCTGCTGATCGGAGACAGGACAGCAGAAGATATCAAGATCAAGATCGGAACGACATATCCTCTTGTAGAAGATGAATCAATGGAAGTAAGGGGACGAAACCTGGTAACAGGATTGCCAAAGACGGTCACGGTAACGGCTTCTGAGACCGAAGAAGCACTGCATGAGACTACAAGTCAGATCGTCGAAGCGGTCATTGGGGTTCTGGAGAAAACACCACCGGAACTTTCCGCGGATATTCTGGATCGTGGAATTGTACTGACAGGTGGAGGTGCGCTGCTTCGCGGGCTGGAAGAACTGATCGAAGAAAGGACAGGCATCAATACGATGACAGCGGAAGATCCGATGAAGGTTGTTGCAATCGGTACCGGTCAGTATGTGGAGTTTATGAACGGAAAAAAAGATTTCTAGTGATAAGCACATGAGAAGGCTGTTTCTGTAGAGAGACAGCCTTTTTAAAAAGGAAAAAAGTATGGAAACAGTAAAAGGTTACGTAGAACACATTGTATTTCGCAATGAAGACAATGGATATACCGTATTTAATTTGAATAATGATGATGGCGATCTGACCTGTGTCGGAAACTTTAACTATTTATCAGAGGGAGAGCTGGTTGAGGTGAACGGAGAATATGTGGTTCACAGTGTATATGGAACACAGCTCCGAGTGCTGAGTTATGAGATCAAAGCACCGGAAGATCTGCTTTCGATTGAACGCTATCTGGGATCAGGGGCGATCAAAGGGGTTGGTGCATCTCTTGCCGGCAGGATTGTGAAAAAATTCAGGGAAGACACCTTCCGGATCATCGAAGAAGAACCAGAAAGACTTGCGGAGGTGCGTGGGATCAGCGAACGTATGGCAAGAGAGATCGCTGTACAGGTAGAAGAGAAAAAAGATATGCGGAAGGCAATGATCTATCTTCAGAAATTTGGGATTTCGACGACACTTGCAGCAAAGATTTATCAGTTTTACGGTCCGAAGACCTATCAGGTACTGGAAGGAAATCCATACCAGCTTGCAGATCAGATTCAGGGGATCGGATTTAAGATCGCTGATGAAATCGCAACGAAGATCGGCATTCATTCAGACTCGGATTTCCGTATCCGGAGTGGTATTTTTTATACCTTACAGCAGAGTGTTGCCGAAGGGCATGTCTATCTGACAAAGGACGTGTTGCTTCGTCGGGCATCTGCACTTCTGGAAGTGGAGATTAAGGATATTGAGAAATACCTGATGGATCTGTCGATGGAAAAGAAGATCGTACTCAAAGAATCTGAAGAAGGTCTGCGGGTATACGTGTCCCACTTCTATTATCTGGAACTCAATACCGCGAAAATGCTGCATGATCTGAATCTGGAATATGAAGAAGCCAATGTAGTGATCGAAAAAAAGATCCATCAGATTGAAAAAGAAGCCGAAATGCAGCTTGATGAGAAGCAGGAAAATGCGGTCATGGCGGCTGTGCGGAATGGAATTATGATTCTCACAGGAGGTCCTGGAACCGGAAAAACGACGACGATCAATGCCATGATCGAATATTTTCACAGTGAGAATATGGAAATTATGCTGGCAGCACCAACCGGGCGTGCCGCAAAAAGAATGACAGAGGCAACCGGATGGGAAGCGCAGACGATCCACCGGCTTCTGGAGGTGAACGGTAATCCGGAGGAGGATGAGAACCCGAGCCGGAACGGATTTGCAAGAAATGCAGACAATCCACTGGAAACCGACGTGATCATCATCGATGAGATGTCTATGGTAGACCTGCCTCTGATGAATGCACTTCTTACCGCAATTGTACCGGGGACAAGGCTGATCCTGGTAGGGGACTGTAACCAGCTTCCATCAGTAGGCCCGGGAAGTATTTTGAAGGATCTCATCGCATCGGAATGTTTTCCGGTTGTCATGCTGACCCGGATTTTCCGACAGGCACAGGAGAGTGATATTGTGGTAAATGCACATAAGATCAACCGGGGAGAACCGGTCCTTTTGGATAATAAGAGCCGGGATTTCTTCTTCTTGAAAAGACAGGATCCGAATGTGATCATCAGTGTTCTGCTGACACTGATCCAGAAGAAACTTCCCAAATATGTCAATGCAAAACCATATGATATCCAGGTACTCACACCGATGCGGAAAGGACTGCTGGGAGTGGAAAGGCTGAATAGTATTTTGCAGGAGTATTTGAATCCACCGGAGCCGGGAAAAGCGGAAAAAGAATATGGCGATCACAAATTCCGCGTGGGCGACAAGGTGATGCAGATCAAGAATAACTATCAGCTTGAATGGGAGATCACAACCAAGTATGGACTGACGGTGGATAAAGGGATGGGGATTTTTAATGGCGATATGGGAATTGTTACCGAGATCAATACATATACTGAAACACTGGAAGTTGAATACGATGAAAAGAGAAAAGTAAAGTATCCGTTTGAATTGCTGGAAGAACTGGAGCTTGCCTATGCGATCACCATTCACAAGTCGCAGGGAAGCGAATATCCGGCGGTTGTCATCCCTCTTCTGAGCGGACCGAGACAGCTGTTTCACAGGAATCTTCTTTACACGGCAATCACAAGAGCCAGAAAATGTGTGACAATTGTCGGAAATGACCAGACCTTCCAGGAGATGATCCGGAATACCAATGAACACAACCGGAATACCAGTCTGGCAGAACGGATCCGGGAGTTCTGCGGATAGTTATACAGAAAATGTAGAAAATCAAATCCGAAAAGCGGATGGAAAACTTAAAAAAGGTCAAAGAAACAATTCTGGAACTAATTTATCCCTCAAAATGTCCGTTTTGTGGAGAAATTGTAAGTGCAGGAAAGAAACATTCTACGGAACACAATGGAATCTGCAAGGCGTGTCGTGAAAAACTTCCTTATATTGGTGAAGTAAGATGCATGTGCTGTGGAAAGCCTTTGACAGATCCGGCTGAAGAATATTGCTATGACTGTACCAGGCAGAAGCATCTTTTTGTTGATGGCAGAAGTCTCTGGGTGCATAAAGATGCAGTGGAAAATGCAGTTTATGCAATGAAATATCAGAACCGGAGGATTTACGGACAAACGTTCGGAAAAGAAATGGCAGAGCATTTTCTTTCTTATCTATGGGAAAGAAAGATCACCTTGATCGTGCCGGTTCCGCTGCATTCCCGGCGAAAAAGAAAGCGGGGATTTAATCAGGCAGAAATTGTAGCAAAGGTATTATCAGAAAATACCGGAATTGCCATGGATGCAGGTGCTGTTAAGAGAATTAAGGCGACTAGTCCTCAGAAAGAGCTGGGCGATAAAGGGAGAAAACGAAATATCAGGGGAGCATTTGCAGTGCAGAAAAATGTAAAAGGAGAAAATATCGTTTTGATCGACGACATTTATACGACAGGAAGTACCTTAGACGAGGCGGCGAGAGTGCTGAAAAAGGCAGGAGCCGAAAATGTATACTTTTTGACGGTAAGTATTGGACAAGGAATCTGATATTTGTTATACTGAAAGTAATGCATATACGAATAAAACGTATGAGGTGACAAAATGTTAAATGAAAGCAAAGTTAAGCTGATGACAAGGATGGCGATGTACGAAAGCAAACAGGGAGAGGAAGATTTTAAGATCAGTTCTTATTATAAGAAAGATTACCGGAGCTTTCACACCATTGCTACGATCATATGGGTCACGGTCGGTTATGCTGTTGCAGTGGGAATCGGAGTTATTGCTTTTCTGGATGAACTGATGGGAAATCTGAATATGCAGTTTCTTGTGATGCTTGCGGCAGCTGTGATAATTGGATATCTGGTACTTGTTATTTTTTATGGAATCGTTGCTTCCCATTTTTACGGAACCAAACATGAAAAAGCAAGAAAGCGTGTGAAACAATTCAATCACGATCTTACAAGACTGAACAGAATGTATGAAAGGGAGAAACGATAATGAATGATCTGATAGTATGGAGAGATAAATTACAGGAATTATACGCGATGAAATCAATCTATATTGATAAAGCTGTGCAGTTTGTTCTGGCACTGGTCACATTTCTTATGATCAACCAGAATATTGGACTGATGAAAGCGGTGGCGACACCGGTTGTAGCGGTGGCACTGGCAGTAATCTGCACCTTTCTTCCACCGGTTGTAACGGCGTATGTGGCGGCAGGACTTGTAATTGTGCATCTGTTCAAACTGTCTATAGGAGTGGCAGCGGCAGCGGCACTGATCTTTGTGGTAATGTTTATCTTTTACTGCAGATTTACTCCGAAAAAGGCACTTCTTCTGCTGGTCACACCGGTAGCATTTATGCTTCATGTTCCGTATGTGGTGCCGGTTGCCTGTGCGCTTGTACTTGGACCGATTTCAGCAGTACCGATTGTATTTGGAACGATCATTTACTATATGATCGAATGTGTGAGAACTTCGGCAACAGCAATCACCAGTGCAGATGGAATTACCAAGCAGATTTCGCTGTTTGTGAAGACGGTATTCCAGGATAAGACTCTGTGGATCACTGTGATCGCATTTATTATCTCTATTTTTGTGGTGTATACAGTGCGCCGGCTTTCGGTAGATCATGCGTGGAAAATCGCAGCAGCATCCGGTGCGGTTGTGAATATTGTTGTAATTGTGATCGGAGATATTGTATTCGATATACATACCTCTTATAATATGCTGATCATTGGAAATATTGCAGCAGTCGTGATTGGTTTTATCATGGAATTTTTCCTGTTCTCGGTGGATTATTCCAGAACAGAACGTCTTCAGTTTGAGGATGATGAATATTACTATTATGTAAAAGCCATCCCTAAGATTTCGGTGACAGCTCCGGAGAAGACGGTCAAACATATCAATGAGCGGAAAGAAACAGGTGAGATTGCGGGAACAGAGCCGGAGAGAAGACAGAGGTCGAAGAGTGGGCAGACGGAAAAACCGGCAGTACGCAAAACAAAAACGGTTTCTAAGGTAAAACGGCCAAAGAGTCCGGCAGTTCAGCGACCGACAAGAGTTGGGGGCAATACAGATGAAATCCTTCTTGCACAGAGCCTGAAGGAAGAACTGGATATTCAGAGCATTGTGGAAAATGAACTGAATAGCGATAACAAATAGGGAAATATTATAAAAAACAGGGGTATAAATAACGGATAGAAAAGGGGGTACACTGTTGAACACAGTATTAACACAGGTTTTAAAAAGATTTGTATCAGAATCGTGGTACTTCCCGCAGATCCGGGTAGTAGATGCTGTTGAGATACTGATTATTACATTTTTATTCTATCAGATTATTCTCTGGATAAAGAATACAAAAGCCTGGATGCTGCTGAGGGGGATTCTGGTTGTTGCATTGTTTATTCTGGTGGCTGCAGTTTTTAAAATGTATACGATTTTGTGGATTGCACAGAATTCACTTCCGGTCATGGCAACCGCAGTCGTGATCATTTTCCAGCCTGAGCTCAGAAGAGCATTGGAAAAACTGGGGGAAAAACAATTTGTTCCCAATATGGTAGCACTGGATAAAAGAGGAAAAGATAATGTACGTTTCAGCCAGAAAACGATTGATGGAATCGTAGAAGCATCCTTTGCGATGGGAGCAGTGAAGACAGGAGCACTTATCGTCGTAGAGCAGGCAATCATGCTGACAGAATACGAGAGCACCGGAATCGCGCTGGACTGTATTGTATCACCGCAGGTATTGATCAATATTTTTGAACACAACACACCACTTCATGATGGCGCGATCATTGTCCGTGGAGACAGGATCGTATCAGCGACCTGCTATCTTCCATTGTCAGACAATATGGGAATCAGTAAGGAGCTGGGGACCAGACATCGTGCAGCAGTCGGAATGAGTGAGGTGAGTGATGCTCTGATCGTCACCGTATCAGAAGAGACCGGGTATGTATCTGTAGCGATGGGCGGACAGCTTGTGCGCAATGTTACACCGGAATATCTGAAAAAACGTCTGGAATCTATCAGTAAGAAGAGTATGGAGATCGGACGTTTGAAAAAAATATGGAAAGGATGGAGATCGCATGAAAAGGGCGTTGACTAAAAACTGGGGTCTTAAGTTGTTGGCATTTGTATTCTCTGTCCTTTTATGGATAATTGTTATGAATATTGAAGATCCGGTGGACGAACGGACATTTTCCGGAATCCAGGTGACAGTGACACATCCGGAAATCGTAACAAATCCGGGCAATACATATCAGATTCTGGATGACAGCAGGACGATATCCGTAACAGTAAAGGCAAAACGTTCTATTTTAAATAAAATTAAAACTGATGATATCAGAGCAACAGCGGATATGAAGAATCTGGATGTCAGAACCAGATCCCTGATCCCGATCGATATATCGATCCCTTCTTATGCAGGAAGGTTTGAGGCGACTGCCAATCCGATCAATCTGCGAGTAAGCATTGAACTTGGAAAATCAGAGACTTTCCCGATCACTGCAACCAGTTCGGGAACACCGAGAGACGGATATCAGGTGGGTGAGCTGAAAGCAAATCCGGAGAAGATTAAGATCAGCGGACCAGAATCAGTAATCGATTCAATCGACAAGGTGGTAGCACTTGTCGATGTTTCAGGACAGTCTAAAGATGAGGAAAAAGAAGCAGAGCTGATTCTTTATGATAACAATGGAAAGATCGTAGATTCGACACAGATTGAAAATAACCTGGGAGATGAAGGACTGAAAGTTCAGATAACTATGCTTCAGACAAAGAGTATTCCGGTAGAATTTGATACTTCGATGATTGGCACTGCCAGCGGATATCATTTCAGTGGGATCACGATCCAGCCGGAAAGTATTCAGATCGTAGGTACAGAAGAGCAGCTTGCAATGGTGGATTCTATTGAGATTCCGGCAGAAGAGCTGGCAGAAGATGGTCTGGACCAGACAATAGAAAAGACAGTAGATATCGCCAATTATCTTCCGTACTGGGCAAAGACAGACCAGGACAGCGCAGGAGGCGTACCGATCGTTATAAAGATCCAGGTAGAGAAATTCGGAACTAAGACAGTTGAATTCCCATACAATTCCATTGCGCTGCTGAATGCACCAAAGGATTACAAGGTGTCATATGCAGAACAGGGCGATCTGGAAATTGTTGTGCGTGGTTCTAAAGAGGATCTGGATGATTTTACTCTTGAAAAAGGAAGCGTGTCAATCAATCTGAACGATTGCAAGACAGCGGGAACCTATAATGTTCCGATCCAGGTTACACTTCCTGACGGAATTGAACTTGAAGATACGATCAATGTACAGATCACATTGACAAAGAGCAGTGGAGGAGAAAATGATCAGTAAAAAGGTAACGATCAAAAATCCGACGGGATTGCATTTGAGACCGGCAGGACTTTTCTGCAAGATGGCACTGGAATATGAAAGTAAGATCACTTTTCATTACCGGGATACGGAAGGAAACGCGAAAAGTGTTCTGAGCGTACTTGGTGCATGCATTAAGTCCGGAGATACGATTGAGATCGTGTGTGAGGGAAAAGATGAAGAGAAGGCACTTGACGCTATGGTAGAATTAGTGGAAAGTGGGATTGGAGAGTAAGAGATAAATGAAAAAAGAGGGATTTTATTCATCGGGAGAATTTGCCCGTATGGCACATGTCACCGTGCGTACCATCAGATATTATGACAGCCATGATATATTAAAACCGTCTTTTGTAAATGAATCAGGAGCTCGTTTTTATACAGATGAGGATTTCACAAGACTTCAGCAGATACTTCTGCTGAAGTTTTTGGGTTTTTCGCTGAATGATATCAAAAATATGACTATCGGAGATATGGATTATCATTTTTTGTCAGATTCGCTGGAAGTACAATTAAAACTGGTTCGTGATAAGATCGAACAATTGCAGCTGGTTGAAAAGGCAATTGAAGATACTTCCGGTGAGATCAGAGAGTATCATACGGTAAACTGGAACAAAATGCTGGAACTGATTCATCTTACAGGAATGGAAAATGCGGTAAAGAAGCAGTATCAAAATGCCACCAATATTGCTTCCCGAATCCGCCTGCACCGATTATATTCGGTAAATAAAGAGGGATGGTTCCCCTGGATCTATCGAAATCTTGAATTGAAAAATGGACTGAAGGTTTTAGAAATCGGTTGTGGAAACGGAATGCTCTGGAAAGAGAATATACAGAAAATACCAGACAGCATCAGCATAACACTTTCTGACCTGTCCGAGGGTATGTTAAGAGATGCCAGAAGAAACATCGGTCAAAAGGATAAGAGATTCGAATTTGAAATCCTAGATGCAGAAAAGATTCCCTTTGTGGCAGAAACCTTTGATCTGGTGATCGCCAATCATATGCTGTTTTATTGTGAAGATCTGAGTCAGACCTGCAGGGAAGTGGCAAGAGTATTAAAGAAATCCGGAAGATTCATATGCAGTACCTATGGAAAAAAACATATGAAAGAAGTAAGTGAGCTGGCAAAAGGATTTGACAATCGGATTGTACTGTCAGCTGACAATCTGTATGAGAAATTTGGGAAAGAAAACGGAAAAGAAATCTTGAAACCATATTTTCATGAAATTTCGTGGCAGGAATATAAAGATAAGCTGGAAATTCAGGATGCAGAACCGTTGATCGCATATATCCTTTCCTGCCATGGCAATCAGAATCAATACATCTTGAGCAGATACCAGGAGTTCAGAGATTATGTAAAACAAAAAGCTGGCAAAGGATACGATGTGACAAAAGAAGCAGGCATTTTTGTCTGCAGGAAATAAACAGTGCAAAAATGTCTGCTTCTATCTTGAGAACAGGATAAATAATATTAAATCCGGTCAAGAGGCTAGACTTCTGAAATCAGGATCTCCAAAGAAAGTATGGAATGTGAAATCAGAGAATCTGCCTTGATCAGAGAATCTGAATTCCAGGTTTCATAGTAAATTTCTTTGGTGTTTCAATATATGCTTTTCCTTTAATGTCATATCTTTGCACCGATTCAATTAGGAAAGAATGTTAAGAAGATCTTCCAGTCACAAATACATCCATATTATCTTTACGAAGGTAGTCATTCAGAACAGCTTCAAAATAAAAATCTTTGTGAATCTCCATCTTAAAACCTCCTTGCGAAAGATTTTTGCAACATGTTGCATTTTTCTATTCTACAATTATATTATATGTGTTAATCTAGATCCTTAAATATATCATAAAAAAAGACTTGAAGGTAACGTAACGTCATCTTTTATAATAGTAATTGTAAATAATAGAACTAAATTGCTGCATACAGACAAGATCGTGTACAGAGAGGAGAATTTTAGATGAAAGGAATCATTCTTGCTGGTGGATCAGGAACAAGACTTTATCCATTAACCATGGTAACATCGAAACAGCTACTTCCGATTTATGACAAACCAATGATTTATTATCCAATGTCAGTGCTTATGAATGCGGGGATTAGAGATATTCTGATTATTTCGACACCTGCAGATACACCGAGATTTCAGGATCTGTTAGGAGATGGACACCAGTTTGGCGTAAATCTTCAGTATGCTGTACAGCCAAGTCCGGATGGACTGGCACAGGCATTTATCATAGGAGCAGACTTTATTGGTGATGAGCCGGTGGCAATGGTTTTAGGAGATAATATTTTTGCCGGACATGGCTTGAAGAAGAGATTAAAAGCCGCAGTAGAAAATGCAGAAACAGGAAAAGGGGCAACCGTTTTCGGATATTATGTAGATGATCCGGAACGTTTTGGAATTGTAGAGTTTGATAAGAATGGAAAAGCTGTCTCTATTGAAGAGAAGCCGGAACATCCAAAGAGTAATTATTGTGTAACAGGTCTTTATTTTTACGATAACCGTGTTGTTGAATACGCAAAGAACTTAAAACCAAGTGCAAGAGGAGAACTGGAAATCACAGATCTGAACCGCATTTATCTGGAAGATAACAGCTTGAATGTGGAACTTCTTGGACAGGGATTTACCTGGCTTGACACAGGAACCCATGAATCACTGGTAGATGCAACGAATTTTGTAAAGACAGTAGAGCAGCATCAGCATAGAAAAATCGCGTGTCTCGAGGAAATCGCATATCTGAACGGATGGATTTCAAAGGAAGAAGTTCTCGAGGTTTATGAAGTTTTAAAGAAAAATCAGTATGGACAGTACCTGAAAGATGTATTAGATGGAAAATATCAGGAACATTTGTATTAAGAAAGATGAGGAAATAAGAATGACGATAATTGTAACCGGAGGAGCCGGATTTATAGGAAGTAACTTTGTATTTCATATGCTGGAAAAATATCCTGACTACCGAATTGTATGTGTAGATAAGCTGACATATGCAGGAAACTTATCCACTTTGGCACCGGTCACGGATAATCCGAACTTCCGTTTCTGTAAGATTGATATCTGCGACAGAGAGGCAATTTATCAATTGTTTGAAGAAGAACATCCGGACATGGTTGTAAACTTCGCAGCAGAATCCCATGTAGACCGTTCCATCGAGAATCCGGAAGTATTCCTGGATACCAATATCAAGGGAACTGCTGTTATGATGGACGCCTGCCGTAAATATGGAATCCAGAGATATCATCAGGTAAGTACAGATGAAGTATATGGTGATCTTCCGCTGGACAGACCGGACCTTTTCTTTACAGAAGAAACACCGATCCACACAAGCTCTCCGTACAGCAGTTCCAAGGCAGGAGCAGACCTTCTGGTTCTTGCTTATCACAGAACCTATGGACTTCCTGTAACCATCAGCCGTTGCTCCAACAACTATGGCCCATATCATTTCCCGGAAAAACTGATTCCGCTGATGATCGCCAATGCATTAGCTGATAAGCCGCTTCCGGTTTATGGAGAAGGCTTAAATGTACGTGACTGGTTATATGTTGAGGATCATTGCCGTGCCATAGACCTTATTATTCATAAAGGACGTGTCGGAGAAGTGTACAATGTCGGCGGACATAATGAAATGAAGAATATCGACATCGTAAAGATCATCTGCAAAGAACTTGGAAAACCGGAAAGTCTGATCACACATGTAACCGACCGTAAAGGACATGATATGCGTTACGCCATCGATCCAACTAAGATCCACAATGAACTTGGATGGCTTCCGGAAACCAAATTTGAAGATGGAATCAAAAAGACCATTCAGTGGTACTTAGATAACAAGGAATGGTGGGAGACAATCATTTCCGGCGAATATCAGAATTACTATGAAAAAATGTATGGCAACAGATAAGAATAGTAGGAGCGATAGTCGAATGAAAGTATTTGTAACAGGTGTGGCAGGTCAGCTTGGCCATGATGTCATGAATGAATTGAAAAAAAGAGGCTATGAGGGCATCGGTTCCGATCTTGCACCGGAATATGCAGGAGTGCAGGACGGAAGTGCTGTTACCACAATGCCATATGTTCCTTTAGATATTACAGATAAAGAAGCAGTAGAAAAAGTTCTCACAGAATGCAGACCGGATGTTGTGATCCACTGTGCTGCATGGACTGCGGTAGATCTTGCAGAAGATGAGGATAAGATGGCAAAGGTTCGTGCTATCAATGCCGGAGGGACAGAAAATATTGCAAAGGTTTGCAAAAAGCTTGACTGCAAGATGGTTTACATTTCCACAGACTATGTATTTGACGGACAGGGAACAGAACCATGGCAGCCGGATTGCACTGCTTATAAGCCCCTGAATGTTTACGGACAGACAAAGCTGGAAGGTGAGCAGGCGGTCAGCAGCAATCTTGAACGCTACTTTATCGTTCGTATTGCATGGGTATTTGGAGTAAATGGAAAGAACTTCATTAAGACGATGCTGAATGTAGCAAAAACACATGATACGTTGAAAGTTGTAAATGACCAGATCGGTACCCCGACATATACCTATGATTTGGCACGTTTGCTGGTGGATATGATCGAAACCGACAAATATGGTTATTATCATGCGACAAACGAAGGCGGCTATATCAGCTGGTATGATTTTACTAAGGAAATATTCCGACAGGCCGTAGAGATGGGAAGAACAGAATATGCCGAGGATGCTGTGAAAGTGCTTCCGGTTACAACGGAAGAATACGGAGTTTCCAAGGCAAAACGACCGTTTAACAGCAGATTAGATAAGAAGAAGCTGGTGGAAAATGGTTTTACACCTCTCCCGACATGGCAGGATGCTTTGAAGAGATATTTGAAAGAAATTGAGTTCTAGGTAAGGAGCGGAAAAAATGGGACAGATTAAAGTAGAAAAAAATGCAGGTGGAATCGAAGGACTTTGCGTGATCGAACCAACCGTACACGGTGATGCGCGCGGATATTTTATGGAGACCTACAATCAGAAAGATATGGAAGAAGCAGGACTTACAATGACCTTTGTACAGGATAATCAGTCTTCTTCTACCAAAGGAGTACTCAGAGGTCTGCATTTTCAGAAACAGTTTCCTCAGGGAAAACTGGTTCGTGTTGTAAAAGGAAGCGTTTTTGATGTCGCTGTGGACTTGAGAAGTGGATCCGAAACCTATGGGAAATGGTTTGGAGTAGAACTGACAGAAGAAAATAAAAAACAGTTCTATATTCCGGAAGGATTCGCTCACGGATTCCTGGTGTTATCTGACCTGGCAGAATTCTGCTACAAGTGTACAGATTTTTATCATCCGGGAGATGAAGGCGGACTTGCATGGAATGATCCGGAAATCGGCATCGAATGGCCGGAGCTGACGGGAGAATATCATGGTACAGCAAGCGGCGAAGGTTATACATTGACAGATGGAACCAAACTGAATTTAAGTGAAAAAGATGTATTATGGAAAGGTTTGAAAGATACCTTCCGATTTGAATAACAGGAATACTTATCCTCGGCACGAGTTGTGCCGGGGATTTTCATTTTATGAGAAAAATCTTAAAAAAAAGGAAAAATGTTTTAATTGAACCTTGTATGTGTTATAATCAGAGGTAAATGTTAAAATTTTGCTATATACAAATGGAGGAATTATTATGAATAAAGCTACATTAGTTGTTATGGCAGCTGGGATTGGAAGCAGATTTGGCGGTGGCATTAAGCAGTTAGAGCCGGTAGGACCAAAGGGCGAGATCATTATGGACTATTCCATTTATGATGCAATACAGGCAGGTTTTGATAAAGTTGTTTTCGTTATCAGAAAAGACTTGGAGGAAGATTTCCGTAGAATTATCGGAGACCGTATCGAGAAAAAAATCAAAGTCGAGTATGCTTTCCAGGAGGTGGATGATATACCGGCAGAATATAAAGAAAAGTTTGCCGGAAGAACGAAACCTTGGGGAACCGGTCAGGCCATTTTATGCTGTAAGGATGTAGTAAAAGAACCATTCCTTGTAATAAATGCGGATGATTATTATGGAAAAGAAGCTTATGCAGAAGCTTTTCGTGAACTGACAAAGGAAGAAGAGAAGTCAGACAAGATGCAGATCAGCATGGTAGGCTTTGTTCTTAAGAATACATTGAGTGAGAATGGCGGTGTGACACGAGGAGTCTGCAAGGTGGATGAGAACCAGATGCTGACCAAGATCGTGGAAACCTCCAATATCGTGAAAACAGAAACAGGTGCCGCAGTTTTAGCTGATGGAAAGGAAGAAATCATTAATGCGGATACTCCGGTTTCTATGAATATGTGGGGACTTACACCAGAATTTTTTGGTATTTTAGAGAGTGGTTTTGCTGAATTCCTTGACAAACAAGAAGCAGGCAATCTGAAAGGAGAATATCTGCTTCCGACCATTATCGGAGATCTTCTGGAAAAAGATCAGGTTTCGGTAAAAGTGTTAAAATCCCATGACAAGTGGTTTGGGGTTACCTATAAAGAAGACAAAGACCTTGTCGTAAGAGAAGTAAAAGCTCTGATAGAAAAAGGGCTATATCCAGAGAATTAAGGAAGAGGAAAAGAATAAATGGGTGATGTATTATATATAGTAGTTCCTTGCTACAACGAAGAAGCGGTTCTTCCGGAAACGCAAAAAGAACTGAGCAATAAGCTGGAAACAATGATTACAGCTGGTGCTGTTTCCGAAAAGAGCAGAATTATTTTTGTAGACGACGGATCAAAAGACAAAACATGGGAACTCATCGAAAAATATCACAGTGAGAATCCGAGAATTGGCGGTGTCAAGCTGGCACACAACAGAGGTCATCAGTTCGCAGTTCTGGCCGGTCTTATGACAGTAAAAGATCTGTGTGATATGGCGATTACCATGGATGCGGATCTACAGGATGACATCGATGTAGTAGACAAATTTGTTGAAAAATACAAAGAAGGCTGTGAAGTTGTATATGGAGTCAGAAATTCCCGTGCAACGGATACGTTCTTCAAAAAAACGACTGCAGAAGGATTTTACAAGATCATGCAGGCGATGGGAGTAGACATCGTATTTAACCATGCAGACTATCGACTGATGAGTAAAACCGTATTAGATGCCTTATCTGAATATAAAGAAGTAAATCTGTTTCTGCGTGGAATCGTTCCACTGATCGGGTACAAAAGCGATACCGTAGAATATGCAAGAAAAGAACGTTTTGCCGGAGAATCCAAATATCCGCTGAAAAAAATGCTTGCCTTTGCTATTGATGGAATTACTTCATTCAGTATTAAACCAATCCGTCTGATCACAACTCTCGGTGTAGGAGCCTTATGCGCCAGTGCGCTGATGATCATCTGGTTTATTATCGGAGCAGTCAGAGGAAACACAGTTTCGGGCTGGGCAACCATCGTTATTTCCATCTGGCTTTTTGGAGGACTCATCTTATTAGGTCTTGGCGTTGTCGGAGAGTATATTGGAAAGATTTATATGGAAGCAAAAGGAAGACCACGCTTCAGAGTAGAAAAATTCTTAGGGTAGAAGTAGAATGCAGAAATTAAAAGAATTATGGGATAAAATCGGAGTCCAGTTTATTAAATTTGGCATGGTAGGAGTAAGTAATACAGTTGTTTCACTGGCAACTTATTATTTGTTTACATTTTTTGGTGTGTATTATCTCATCGCGAATGCACTTGGATTTGTGACAGGAACGCTGAATGCATATTATTGGAACAGCAAATTCGTATTTAAAGAAGAAGCAAAAGAGAGTGGCAATAAAAAAGAATCCTTGGTAAAAACCTATATTTCTTATGGATTCAGCTTCATCCTCAGTACTCTTTTACTTTATTTACAGGTTAACATCCTGGGAATATCACAGGCTGTGGCACCGATTATCAATATTATGATCACAACGCCGATTAATTTTTTGATGAATAAATTTTGGACATTTGCTAAGAAGGGATAAATGGAATGGAATATCAAAATACAGATCACACATTTGCAGTGTGTGCATACAAGGAATCGCCGTATCTGGAAAGCTGCATCAAATCGCTTGTAAACCAGAAGGTAAAAAGTAATATTATCGTTTGTACGTCGACACCTTGTGAGTTTATCGAGAATATGGCAAAAAAATATGACCTTCCCTATTATGTAAGGGAAGGAAAGAGCGATATTTGTGATGACTGGAATTTTTCTGTTGCATGTACAAAAACGAATTATGTGACAGTTGCGCATCAGGATGATGTGTATAATGAACATTATGTGGAAGAACTTTTGAAACATATTCCGGATGAAAAGATGTCGATCTTTATCGCAGATTATCTGCCTCTGAAAGGCGGAAAAGTCGGAAAGCGAGATATAAACAGTAAGCTCCGGAAGTTTTTGAGACAGCCTATGAGATGTAAAAAACTTGCTGCCTCAAAGTGGTGGAGAAGAAGGATTCTATCTCTGGGGAACAGCATCTGCTGTCCGGGAGTTACCTATAATAAAAGTGTGGTAGGACTTCCAATCTTTACTTCCAAGATGAAGTTCTGTATTGACTGGGATACTTTTTTGAAATGTGCAGAGATTAAAAATTCACATTTTGCTTATTGTGATACACCTATCATTTATTATCGAATTCATGACGGGGCAACAAGCAAGGAATTTATCGTCGATCACAGAAGAATCAAAGAAGATACCGATATGTTTAATAAATTCTGGCCTTCTTTTTTAACAAAGATCATTATGGTTTTTTACAAAAAGGCTTATGATACTTACAATTAGGAACAGACAGTTTAGAATGGCGGAGTAAGTAAATGAAAATAAATAGAATATTTGCAGTGCTGATGGCAGTAATTTTTATAGGAAGTCAGCCAATGGCAGTTCTGGCAGAAGATGTGCCAAATGAAACAGAAAATGTATCAAACGAAACAGCAGAGCTGCTAAATGAATCGGAAGATGTAGCAAATGAAACAGAGAATGTATCAGATGAAGCAGAAACTGTTTCAGACGAAACAGCAGAGAGTGCAGGACTGAGGGATCAGAGCGGATTTGTGGAGAACAGTTTCCGATATTCCAACGGACAGCCGATCCAAAAGAGGTCAGCCAGTGCATATGCCATCAGTGATACATCGAATGCCTATAAAAAAATCAATGGCGTTTGCTATAATTCACAGGGAGAACCGGTTGAGGGGGCAATCGGAAAGGTCATCGACGTGAGTGAACACAACCAAGATATTGACTGGGAAAAAGTAAAGAACTCAGATGTCGATTTTGCAATTCTCCGTGTTGGATATGGAAATGATGTTTCTTATCAAGATGATAAAAAATGGCAGTATAACGTATCTGAGTGTACAAGATTAGGAATTCCTTTCGGAGTTTATATCTATTCTTACGCTGAGAATACAACGGAAGCCGAAAGTGAAGCGGATCACGTACTGCGACTGATCAAGGGATACAATCTGGCATATCCGGTGTATTATGATCTGGAGGATAACAGCCAGGTCAGCCTTGGAAATGACACGATCCAGAAGTTTGCTGAAACCTTTTGCAATAAGATCAGCAATGCAGGATATCAGGTAGGTGTGTATGCGAATCTGAATTGGTGGAACAATTACCTGACAGGCAGTGTCTATAACAACTGGCATCGCTGGGTGGCACAGTATAATTATCAATGTGATTATAACGGGAATTATGATATGTGGCAGTGCACCAGCAAGGCACAGGTGGATGGAATCAGTACAGATGTGGATGTCAGCTTTTACTATGGCGATCTGTTAAGTGATGCAGATGTGAATACACCGGTTGTAGAAGTAGGTGATACCGACCTTATCAGCTATTGTGCAAATATTCAAAATGTTGGCTGGACAGACTGGAAGAAAAACGGGCATGCCCTTGGAACAATCGGAAAGAGCCTGCGTCTGGAGGCACTGAAAATCCAGACAAACAGCGAAAATCTGGGAGTAAGTTATACCGGACTTGTGGCTGGGTATGGATGGACTGATGAAGTTCAAACCGGCGCAATGCTTGGCACAGAAGGCCAGAGCAGAGCTCTGGAGGCTATTAAACTTAATCTGACCGGAGATGATGCAGAGAATTACAATATTTATTACCGGGTACATAGCAGTAATTTTGGCTGGCTTGGCTGGGCGAAAAATGGAGAGAAAGCCGGAACAGAAGAGTATGGCTATGCAATAGAGGCAGTACAGATTGCTGTTTTGCCAAAGGGAAGCGCTGCTCCTGGAGAAACGGCAGATGCGTATCGTTTTAACGAAGAGTGGAATAAGCCGTCAGTTAAATATACCGCCCATGTGCAAAATGTAGGTTGGCAGCCGACTTGCTGCAATCAGGAAACAGCAGGAACGATCGGGAAAAACCAGCGTCTGGAAGCTTTGCAAATAAGTTTGTCTGGTCGTGGATTTTCAGGAGACATTCATTATAGTACCCATGTGGAAGATATTGGATGGCAATCAGAAGTTTCAAATGGAGAAACGGCAGGGACAACCGGACAGAATAAGAGGATTGAAGCAATAAAAATCTGGCTGACCGGTGAGATAGAAAAGGAATATAATGTGTATTACCGCGTCCATGTCCAGAACTTTGGCTGGCTTGACTGGGCGAAGAATGGAGAAATTGCAGGAACGGTTAACTATGGTTATCGGATGGAAGCAATAAAGATTGCTCTGGTTCGTAAAGACGGAGAAGGACTGACACCGGTAGGAACTTCCTCAAAAACCTTTGATACCCAGGCTGTTTACAGTGCCCATGTTCAAAATATAGGCTGGCAGGATGAGGTCTATAATGGAGAGACGATCGGAACCGTTGGTCAGGGACTCCGCATGGAGGCTTTGAAACTGGATTTATATAAGCCATTGTATTCGGGAGACGTTACCTATAGCGCCCATGTTCAGAATATTGGCTGGCAGGACTGGAAAAAAGATGGCGAGATATCCGGTACAGTCGGAGAAAAACTCCAAATGGAAGCGGTTAAGATAAAACTGACCGGTGAGATGGCGGATCATTACGATATTTATTATCGTGCACAGGTTGAAGAACTTGGCTGGCTGGAGTGGGTAAAAGATGGAAAAGAAGCCGGGACTACAGGCAAGGGATACAGACTGGAATCCTTGGAGATTAAACTTGTGCCGAAGACAGAAGGATAAAAAGAAGCATAAGGAATAGAAGAGACGCTGAAGTGATTTGCCATGAACTTCAGCGTTTCTCTGCCTTGAAAGTTATAAAAATGTTGCTACTCTAAGAATGTGGGTGCTATACTAAGACTGAAACAGTGGGGGATCTGATGAATAAGTAAGGAGAATACTATGGGAAAGAAAGCAAAGCAAATGGCTGCACTTTTTATGGCAGGTGCTGTGATAACAGGAATGACAGAGATGCCGCTTCGTGTATATGCCGAAGAAGAACCTCAGAAAGTCGAAGAAAAGCTGATAGAAACAGACGAATATGGAAACGTGTATGAAATAGAACCGGAAATAGGATTAGTTGAAGAAGACAAAAGTATTCGAATGGCAAGATCTTCTTCTGCCCAAATCGTCAATTTTAATACAAAAGGTGCTGTGGTTACAGAATACACAGAAGCAGAAACCGGCGCCCAGGGATATACCTGCGGTGCGTACGGTGCGGACGCTGCTTATCTTGGAACCAGCGATGGAAAAGTGCGGTTTATGCTTTCAGGCGTGATCGGAGAAATCGATCCGGATGAAGTACAGGTCGTAGATATTTCCCAGGTTGAATCCCTTAGTTGTTATCAGGTCTCATCCGGAAGACTCTATCATAATATCGTTGGAAACGTAACGAATAATGATTATAATGCCTGTCTGGACAATGGACCGGCACCAGAGTATCTTGCAGAGGGCACCGATTATTATAGTTATGACGGACATTATTTTTACACCTACGATAATTTTGAAAATATGCTGGAAGATTATCAAAACGGTGACCGTTCACATTCTGTGAATCCGTCTGCTCCATATTATAATTATTTTCAGTATCTGCCGCTTCGCAGTCAGAGCAATTATAGTGCAGATGAATTGAATTCTATCATCAATGCAAAGACTGATTCGGACTCTAAAATGTGGGATACCGGTGCACAGTTTGTGAAAAATCAGGATACATACGGTGTAAATGCCCTGATGATGGCAGGAACAGCAGCCCTTGAGAGTGGATGGGGAAAGAGCAGTATTGCAAAGGAAAAGAATAATCTTTTCGGTTTAAATGCTGTAGATACCTCTCCTGGAGAGAGTGCCAATAGTTACAAGGATGTCTCTACCTGTCTCAAGGATTTTGCGGAAACTTATATGTCGAAGCAATATTTAAGACCGGGATGTGGAACCTATAAAGGAGCCTATCTGGGTAATAAAGGAAGTGGAATTAACGTCCACTATGCATCCGATCCGTTTTGGGGTGAGAAGATCGCCAATTTGATGTGGAGCCTCGACAGGACAAATGGATCAAAAGATTATGGAAAATATTCCATTGGAATAAAGGATCTGATAAACAGTGAACATACCACACTGAATGTCAGAAAAGAAAGCAATACTTCTTCTGATGTGCTGTATAAGACAGCTGCTCAGTCACAGTATGCATTTTTACTTTTGGATAATGGTGAAGCAGCGAATGGATTTTACCGGGTTCAGAGCGATGGTGTCCTTACAGAGGGAAGAAACGGAGTAGACAGCAGTACCGGTAACTATAATTTTCAGGATATGTATGGATATGCCAGTGCAGATTACATTTCACTTATTCAGAAAGGAAACGGATCTTCTTCAAATGTGAAGCCGCCTGAAAATAACAAGCCGGATACAGGGGAAGAGGTAGAGCCGGTAGCAGTACCGGATGAAGTGAAGGATGCTTTATCTGTTTCGGCACACGTAACAAATCTTGGATGGTTAGATGAAACTGGAAATGGTGAAAAGGCAGGTACTGTAGGCCTTGGATACGCAATGCAGGCCATGAAAATGCAGATATCAGGAATTGATGGTCTGGGTATCGAATATCGTGCCCATGTGGCGGATGATGGTTGGCAGGATTATGTTGCAGACGGTGAACAGGCAGGAACAACCGGGCAGAGCAAAGCAATACAGGCAGTTCAGATTCGTCTGACAGGCGAAAAGAAAGACGAATACCAGATCTTATATCGTGCCCATGTGGCAAATGATGGATGGCAGAATTATGTCACAACAGATGAGATTGCAGGAACAACCGGAGAATCGAAGGATTTACAGGCAATCCAGATCGTATTGCTGAAAAAAGAAAAGGATGTAGATGTTGAGAATAAAGACCTCCTTTCTTACAGTACTTCTGTGCAGGATCTTGGCTGGACCGGTCAGGTGAAAAATGGAGAACAAAGTGGTACAGTAGGTTTGTCAAAAGCAATCCAAAGTATAAAGATTAATGCCAATCTTGCAGACCTTAATGTGGAATATTCAACTTATGTGCCAAATGCAGGCTGGCAGGAATATTCTGCAGATGGAAAGGAATCGACAGCAAATGACAATCCAAAAAGAATCGAAGCTATTAAAATCAGATTAAAAGGAACGCAGGCAGAGAATTACGATATTTACTATCGTGTTTATACAAGCAATTATGGCTGGCTTGGCTGGGCAAAGAATGATGAGGAGTCAGGAACTAAAGGTTATGACTGCCAGGCAGAAGCCATCCAGATCGTTGCAGGCAAAAAGGGAATGGATGCTCCCGGAAGTACAGAAAATGCATTTGTAGAGAAGGATCCGACCGTTTCTTATACTGCATATGTCAATGGTGAAGGATGGATGAGTCCGGTTGAAAATGGAGAAACCAGCGGTACAACAGGAAAGTCCTTGGCTTTAGGTGGAATCAAAGTTAATTTGCGTGATAAAGGCTACGCAGGAACCATTCTATATATGTCACATATACAGGATATTGGCTGGGACAGCTGGAAAGAAGAAGGTGAAGTAAGCGGCACCGCAAATGGCCAGAAGAGGCTAGAAGCTGTAAAAATCAGACTGACAGAAGAAATGGAAGAAAGATATGATATCTATTACCGTGTCCATGCGCAGAATTTCGGCTGGATGGGATGGGCCAAGAATGGAGAGTCTGCCGGAACCGAAGGCTATGGTTACCGTGTAGAAGCCATTCAGATTAAAATTGTAAAAAAAGGTGCACAGGCTCCGGGAACAACGGAACAGTGCTTCAGCAAAAAATGGACCTCCATCGTCTATTCTGCTCATGTACAGGATATTGGCTGGCAGAATAATGTAAAAGACGGGGCTCTTGCCGGAACTACCGGGGAAAGTAAACGAGTAGAAGCAATCAAAATATCCCTGTCAGGTCAAAAAGCAGAGGGAAGTGTGGAATATAGTGCCCATGTACAGGATATCGGCTGGCAGAAGTCTGTAAAAGACGGAGCCCTTGCCGGAACCACTGGAAAAGGAAAACGAGTAGAAGCGATCAAGATTAATCTTACCGGAACGCTTTCTGAATCATGTGATGTGTATTACCGTGTCCACGCACAGGATTATGGCTGGCTCGGATGGACAAAAAATGGTAATCCTGCAGGTACAGAAGGACTTTCAAAAAGAATAGAAGCAATCGAGATCAAAGTTGTTACAAAGGGAGATACTGCTCCGGAAATGGGCAAAGAAGCATTTGTCAAAAAATAAAAATACAGGCATCAATGGAAAGGTAGGAATATGAAAAAGTTTTTGAGAGATAAGAGCAGTCATATTATATTCATATGTGTTCTGCTTATACAGATCATTTTTATGATTTTTTATTGTGATATGAAAAAAGGATATTTTGTGGATGAGTTATGGTCCTATGGACTTTCTAACAGTTATTACCACGCACAGATCTGGGAAGATGGAGCATTAGATAATTCGGAAATCAGTCCGGATATGTTTAAGGAATATATGACAGTCAATGAGGGAGAAGCCTTCAAATTTGGATCTGTTATCTATAATCAGACCCATGATTCCCATCCACCTCTTTTTTATATGGTTTTGCATGCAATCAGTTCATGCTTTCCGGGACAATTCAGTAAATGGTTTGGTCTCATTCCTAACTTGTTGTATTATGCAGTAACAATTATATTTTTGTATAAAATAGGGAAATTAATCAAAAAAGATAAATATTTTGCTTTCTTTCCGGTTTTGTTTTTTGGATTTAGTATTGCAGCGGTAAATATGGTGACATATATTCGAATGTATATGTTATTAACCATGTGGTGTACCATTTTCGCATATGAACATTTGGAAATGATGGCATCAAGAAAAATCAAAATGAAAAATTTGATCAGTATTTTGCTTGCTACTTTTGGCGGTGTATTTACACATTACTATTTTGTGATTTTTGCATTTCCTATGGTGATCTTTCAGATGATCTGGATGATCATGCGAAAAGACTTTAAAATGACCGGAAAATATGTAGTGAGCGGAGGCGTTGGCGGAGTTTGTGCTGTTGCGTTATACCCTGCAATTCTTAAGAATCTGACGGGTACAGGAGTGAGCCATAGCCAGAAAACACTTCAGAATATGCATAATTTTTCAGATTGGACGTCACGAATCAGAAAATTCTGGGTTATAGTCAGTGAAGAGATGTTCGGCGGTGTCTTCATGCTGCTTCTGATTGTCTGCTGCCTTGGAATTCTTGCATATCTTATCACACAGGTTTTGTGGGAAATGAAGCTGCAATATCATGCAGATCACTATGAAATTGCAGTGAATAATAAAGAACACACAAAAACTGTTTATGTAAAAGTAAAAAGAGAAACATATTTGATCTGTGATATAATACTTACTTGTGCTTTTGTATTTGTTATTTCAGCAAAAATCTCGCCATGGCAGGTGAACAGGTATATCATGAATTTATTTCCTTTTCTGTCTCTGCTGTTTTGCTACCTGCTTTATTTTATCTATAAGTTATGGATAAAAAGTAAAGCAAAGATTCAGATTGCAATGGTTATTTCAATGATGCTGATAGGAGGCTTGACGTATTATGTAAATGATCCTTGTTATTTATATCCGGAAGGAGAAAATAATATTGCAATCAGTAAAGAATATGCAGATACAACATGCTTGTATGTTTATACAACGTCTTATATAATGATTAACGAAGGGTTAGAATTACAGAATTACCAACGTTTATATCAAATGTATTACAAAGATCTGGATATAAAAGTACCGGACGTTTCAATAGAAAATTCCAAATTAGTTGTATATTTGGATCGAATACTTGATAAAAAATATGATGATCTCGGTGAAAAGGTAACCATGGATCCTGAAAAATGCTTAGAAAAGATACAGAAATTAACCGGACTTAAAAATTCAAAGGAATTGTATCAGGATGAAAAGGCATATGTATATGAGTTATATAACTAAGCGGAGATTGGTTAGAGAACGGTAATATTTTGTGACAGTATTATGTTGTACAAATGGAGGTCGCTTATGAAAAAAACATGGGGATTGCAAAATTCCAGAAGTCGGATGATCGCACTGTTTATTGTAGATATCTTAAGTGTGATCCTGGATTCGTATCTGGCAATTATTTTGCGTTTTAAATTGGATAATATCTGGGTACCGGCAGAGTATATGTACAGTGTCGAGAGCTATATGGTCATCAATGTTATCACAACAGTAGTCATTTTTTTAGTACTTAATCTGTATAACAGGGTATGGTCTTATGCCAGCATGAATGAGATGCTTGCCATTCTTGGTGCAACAATGCTGTCAACGGTCTTTCAGGCTTTCGGTTTCAGTTTGTTGTATCTGCAGGTTCCGAGAAGTTATTATTTCTTCTATTTTATTTTGTTAAGTATCACAACGATCATCACTCGATTTTCTTATCGCATTTTGCATACCATGGAAAATGGATTGAAGAAATCAACCAGGCATAGCCGTAACACCATTGTGATCGGTGCCGGCGAAGCCGGAAATATGATCATCAAAGAATTAAAAAGCAGTAAATACCTGAATCAGAAGGTTGTCTGCGTGATTGATGATAATCCTTCCAAAAAAGGAAAATACATTCATGGAATCCGCATTGTCGGAGGAAGAGATAAGATTCAGGAAGCAGCAAAGAAGTATGATGCAGAAGAAATTATCCTTGCAATTCCTTCGGCAGGAACAAAAAATACCAGAGATATCTTAAGAATCTGTAATCTTACAGATTGTAAACTTAAGATATTACCGGGAATGTATCAGCTGATCAATGACGATGTAGGAGTGTCAAACCTGCGGGAAGTATCCATCGAAGACCTTCTCGGAAGAGATACTATTGAAATTGATATGGAAAGCGTTGGGCAGTATGTGAGAAATAAAAGAGTATTGGTTACGGGAGGCGGCGGCTCCATCGGAAGTGAATTATGCCGTCAGATCGCTTCCCACAATCCAAAGCTTCTTATCATTTTTGATATCTATGAGAACAATGCCTATGACATTCAGCAGGAGCTGGTTCGTAAGTATCCAAATCTGAAGTTGGAAGTACTGATAGGTTCTGTTCGAAATACAAGTCGAATTGAAAGCGTCATGGAGCATTATCGACCGGATGTTGTTTTTCATGCGGCAGCCCATAAACACGTGCCACTTATGGAAGACAGCCCGAATGAAGCCATTAAAAACAATGTGTTTGGTACTTATAAGACAGCAAGAGCTGCGGACAAGTACGGGGTAAAGAAATTTGTACTGATCTCTACGGATAAAGCAGTAAACCCTACCAATATCATGGGTGCATCGAAACGTATGTGTGAAATGATCGTACAGACCTTCAGCAAATATTCCAGAACAGAATACGTGATCGTACGATTCGGGAATGTGTTGGGAAGTAATGGAAGCGTTATTCCGCTGTTTAAAAAACAGATGGAGGCAGGAGGTCCTGTGACAGTTACGCATCCGGATATTATCCGTTATTTTATGACGATACCGGAAGCAGTTTCACTGGTACTTCAGGCGGGAGCTTATGCCCATGGCGGAGAAATCTTTGTGCTGGATATGGGAGAGCCTGTGAAGATTGCTGATCTGGCAAAGAATCTGATCCGACTTTCCGGATATACACTTGGTGTGAATATGGAGATCAAGTATACCGGTCTTAGACCGGGGGAAAAGCTGTATGAGGAATTGCTGACAAAAGAAGAGGGACTACAGAAAACAGCGAACAACCTGATTTTTATCGGCAAACCTCTTGAGTTCGATGAAGTACATTTCCTCAGCCAGCTGCGAGAGCTGGAAAAGGCAGCAATGGAAGAAAGTCCGGATATTAAAGAAAAAGTTGCAGATATGATTTCTACTTATCATATCAGACCGGAAGATAAAAAAAGAGACAGTGAGGCTTTTCAGAAACTGGTCAGTTTAGGGAGGATCAGTCATGAAGGACCCATTGTAGATGAAAAACACAGTGGTATATAAAGTGGGCAGATTTGACAAAGATGCGAGTATTTGATATAATCTTTCCATCTAAAGAAAAGTGTAGTATAATATTCTAGTAATCAGAATAAAAGTTGGTGATTCAGATAGAACTAAATATCTGTAAAACCAACTTTTTTTGAGAAAAATAGTATTAAATCAGGTTAGGAGAACAATGGACGAGAAAATATTAACAGTAACTGTCCCAAGTTACAATGTGCAGGCATATCTGGAAGACTGTCTGGAATCCTTTGTGAATTCTGAAGTCATGGATGATATTGAAGTTTTGATCGTGAATGATGGTTCCAGCGATGATACTGCAACAATTGCGGAAAGATATGTTTCAAAGTATGAAAATACGTTCCGGTTGATCAATAAAGAAAACGGCGGACATGGTTCCACCATCAACACGGGAGCTCGTGAGGCAAGAGGAAAATATTTTAAAGTTGTTGATGGAGATGACTGGGTAGACACCAGAAGCTTCATCCGACTGGTGAAACTTTTAAAAGAAATTGATGCTGATATCGTTGCATCGAATTATACCTGGATCAACCATACGACACGGCTGCCGGAAAAGAGGCAGGAATATCCGTTTGAAAAAATCGAGTATAACAAGCTCTACCAGTTTGAGAAGATTGTTGGTAAGACCATCATAGATATGCATGCCACGACTGTGAAGACGGAGCTTTTCAGGAAAGCAAATGAACAGATTGATGAACACACTTTTTATGTAGATGTAGAGTTTATTGCATTTCCGATTCCTTACGTGAAGACAGTATATTTTATGGAAGACCCTGTTTACCAATATCGTCTGGGACTTCCGGGACAAAGTATGTCCATTGAAAAGATGCAGAAGAATCTGAAGAATCATCTGCGGGTTCTTATGCGGCTCAATCAGTACTGCAAAAAAGTCGAGAAGACGGCTCCAAAGGCAAATCTGGAGTATATCAGGGAATTGACAGCAACAATCCTTACCAGTCAGATGAAAATTTATATCAGCTTTCCTCTGAAGAATGGTATGCGAAAAGAAGCAATGAAATTAGATGCATATTTTTATCATAAGAACAGAGAAGTGTATGACAGAGTAAAGAATCCGGCAGTGTTGTTTTTACGGAAAACAAGATATGCTGCATTCCCGTTAGCTGTACTTGCATTTAAAGGCCGAAGAGATTCATATTAAATTGGAGAAGAATAATGAGCGTAACAAGAGATAGGATAAATACATTTTTTAGATATAAAGATTTATTAAGAGAACTGGTAGTCAGAGACGTGAAATTAAAATACAGAAGAAGTTTTCTGGGATATGTGTGGAGTATTTTGAATCCGCTGCTGATCATGCTTGTAATGACACTGGTATTTTCCCAAATGTTCCAGCGCGGAATCGAAAACTTTCCGGTTTACCTGCTGACAGGTCAGGCATTATTTGATTTTATGAATAATGCAACCCATATGTCTATGTATTCTGTGTTGGATAATGGAGCTTTGATCAAGAAAATATATGTACCTAAATATATTTTTACCTTATCAAAAGTAACAAGTTCCCTGATCGACCTTATTTTCTCAATGGGAGCATTGATTCTGGTCATGCTGATCACCAGAGCACCGTTTTCACCATATATCCTGCTTTTTCCATTGGTAGTGATTCCGCTGTATATCTTTGTATGCGGATTGGGCTTTTTCCTTTCTGCTGCGAATGTTTTCTTTCGAGATATTCAGTATATCTACAATGCCATCACAGTAGCATGGATGTATGTAACCCCAATGTTTTACCCGATCGAGCTGCTTCCGGACTGGCTCAGAAAGCTGGTAGAATACTGTAATCCAATGTTTTATTATATCCAGTTCTTCAGAGATCTTGTTTTATACAGACATTTTACAACTCCAAGAATCTTTATTGGTTGCTGGGTAATGGCTTTTATCATGCTGTCAATTGGACTTGGTGTATTTAAGAAAACACAGGATAGCTTCATTTTATATATCTAGGAGAAGGGCGAATGAACGAAGAATATATTGTTGATGTTGATAACCTGACGATTCGGTTCAACATGGCATCTGAAAAGGTAGATAACCTGAAAGAATATGTGATCAAACTGATCAAACACGAATTGATGTTCCAGGAATTTCTTGCGTTAAAAGATGTCAATTTAAAAGTAAAAAGAGGAGAGGCATGGGGACTGATCGGAACAAACGGATCCGGAAAGTCAACGCTTTTAAAAGCCTGCTGTGGAATTTTAAAACCATACAAAGGTTCAGTTACTACAAAAGGGACCATTGCACCGTTGATTGAATTGGGTGCCGGGTTTGATATGAATATGACGGCTAGAGAAAATGTGTTTTTGAATGGAACTGTACTTGGACATTCAAGAAAATTTATGGAAGAGCATTTTGATGAAATTATTGAATTCGCAGAATTGCAGGATTTCTTGGATGTTCCGATTAAGAATTTTTCCTCTGGTATGCAGGCAAGACTTGGATTTGCAATAGCTACCATGGTGAGACCGGATATTCTCGTGGTTGATGAAATCTTATCCGTTGGTGATTACCAGTTCCAGCAGAAATGTTATGAGAGAATGGGGCAGATGTTGAGTGGAGGAACAACTCTGTTATATGTTTCTCATGATATAAATTCTGTCAGACAGTTATGTGATCATGCTATTTGGATTGACAAAGGAAATGTTCGAATGAGTGGTCTGGTAGAAGAAGTAACAACTGAATATATGCATATGAATCAGTAAGTGGTGAAAAGCATGATATTACAAAAAATTGTATGGAATCAACAGTCTGTTGAGGAACCAGAATTATACTATAAATTAAAAAACGGAATTAAGTCAGAGAGTGGAATATTGCTTAATGCAGGTGGTGAAGCAGATTTCTTGACATATATGAATATTTTTTCTGCTGAAAAATGGAGAAAGTATACAGGTATTCAATCGGTTTGTGTGTCTGTTAATTTTAAAGGAAAAATAAAGGTTGTCATATATGCCTTATCCTGCAAGAATAAAAAAGTATGTTCGAAGATAATTATGCAATTTCCAATGGAAAGCAAAGGCGAAGATTCCGTGAATACTCCAATATTTGCTTTACCGGAGAGTGGAGTAGTAGGTGTATCCATAATCGCTGAGGAGGATACAGCCCTCTATGCAGCAAGTTATATGACTGATGAAGAGAGGGAAAAGAAGGAAGTTAAGATAGGAATAGGCATTTGTACTTTCAAACGTGAGAAGTATGTTGAGCGAAATATGAAAGTATTAAAAGAAAATCTGCTTAACAATGAGAATGCCTTATCTTATGGACATTTGTCGGTATGCATATCCGATAATGGCGGTACATTAGTAAGAGAAAAAATCGAGGATGAACATATTCGCATTGTTAAGAATAAAAACCTTGGTGGAGTGGGTGGATTTACCAGAACTATGTTCGAACATATGCGAGATGATAGTATTACACATGTTTTATTGATGGATGACGATGCAGTGATTTCTCCTGAAGCGATAGAACGAACTTATACATTATTGACCCTGCTTAAAGAGAAATACAGAATGGCAGTAATCGGAGGCTCATTATTAAGAGAAGATTTGCCAACTCTGCAGTATGAATGTGGTGCCTGCTGGAATGATGGTGATATTGTTGCGAATAACCATAATTTTGACATGACACAATTAAAAAATGTTGTGATAAATGAGCAGATTCAAAAAGCAGAGTATACAGGCTGGTGGTATTCGTGTATTCCGGTTCCGTTTATTAAGGAAATGCATTATCCTTTGCCGTTTTTTATCCATAGAGATGATATAGAATATGGATTGAGGGCAAATGGGCAGTTTATTTTCTTAAATGGAATAACGATCTGGCATGAAGCTTTTGAAAATAAATTACCTGGTTTCCTGGAGTATTATGATGTCAGAAATCTGGCAATTACGAATGCAATCCATAATCCGCAGTTTGCTGCAAAGGATTTTAAAAAGATGCTTTTCGTGCAGGTCAGCAGTAATATCGGAAAATACAGATATAAATATGTGGATCTGAATTTGAAAGGTGCGGTTGATTTTTTAAGAGGTTTTAAGTGGTTTTATAATGCGGATACCTTAGGTGTGCATGATGGATTAAAAAAATATAATTATCAGTCTATGCCGGCAGAAGAATTTATAGGACATAATGGAATCAAGCCGGAAGATCTGGATCCATGTGGTAGACCGGAGGCTGAACCACCGTGTAAATTAAAGCGAATATTGATCATGTTGTCAATGAATGGTCATTTTCTGCCTGCATATAAAAACAGAGCGACAAAAGTAGCCAGACCAAATCCGAATATTTATGACTTGTTCCGCTGCAATGAGGTTGTGTATGCTGATGCAGCAGGAAATGCAATTTGTGTGAAGCGGAGCAGGATAGAACTACTAAAAGCATATATAAAAATGTTGAAAGTATTTCGATTAATAGATTTGCATTATGACAAGGTTTGTGAAGAATATAGAAAAAATCATTCGAAACTTGAAAGCAAGGATTTTTGGAGCAGTTATTTAGAGTTAAAAGAAGTACAAAATAAGGAGATGTAAACAATGGAGTTAAAATTGCAAAGTATTCTATTTCCAGATAAAGAAGAATATACAGATAATGCCGATCTTTTTTATAAGGGTGGATTAGGAATCCGTGATGCTGAAGAAAAATGTTTTGTATTTTCAAAATATAGTACATGTGATTTTGGGGCATATTTAAATGCCTTTTCTATGAAAAAATGGAAAAAACACACAAAAATCGGCAAAACGATGTTGAAGCTTGAAATTAAAGGTGACTTTGAGCTGGTTCTGTCCGGATATCATAGAATTGAGAATTCAGCAAAAAGAAATGTTTTGTTAAAGAAAGAATACCATTGCGATCAAAAAGCAGAAATTATTGTTGAGATTCCATCAAATAAGGACACATTGATTGCATTTGAACTCCGCATGTATTCAGAGTGCTGTGTATATGGTGGTGGTTATTATGCTGAGGTAAATGAAAGTGATTTCAATGAAGTGAGACTTTCAATCGCAACGACAACATTTAAAAAAGAAGACTTTATTCGTAAAAATGTTAAAATGATCAAGGATGAAATTTTAACTCAGGATGATATCATTGGAAAAAATGTTTATCTTCACATCGTTGATAATGATGAGGGTCGAGTATTGTCGGCGGAAGAATTTGAAGGTCCGCATATTTATTATCACAGAAATAAAAATGTAGGCGGTTCAGGTGGATTTACACGAGGAATGATCGAATCTATTCGCCAGAAACCAAAGGCGACTCATGTATTATTGATGGATGATGATGTTGTTGTTTTATCAGAAAGTATAAAAAGAACATATTTATTATTGTTACTGGCAAAAGAAAAATATAAAGATTATATTATCAGTGGTGCCATGCTTTGTTATGAAGAGATGGATGTTTTCCATGAAGATGTGGGATTTTTAGGAGCAGATGGAGGACAGAATTCTTCAAAAGGTCATGGAAAAATTGTAGAGATGGCTGAAATGCTTCAAAAAGAGGAAGCAAAAACGAAAAAGGCTGATTCCTATGCTGGCTGGTGGTATTGTTGTGTACCGGTAACAATGATCGAGAAAAACGGATTTGCATTACCATTGTTTATCCGTGTTGATGATACGGAATTCAGTTTCCGTAATAATGCTAAATTTATTACCATGAACGGTATTTGCGTATGGCATATGGGCTTTACTTTAAAGTTCAATTATTTCATGGAATATTATCAAGTATTCCGTAACTTTTTGATTGAAGAGGCATGTAATCCGTCCAGAAACAGAAGAGAACGTATCTGGAAACGTTTTAATGGTATGTTTTTAACGGAAATACTGCGCTTTAATTATGATGCTGCAGAAATCATTGTTGATGCAATCAGAGATTATTTAAAAGGACCTGCTTTTATTGAAACGGAAAAATGTCAGGAACGATTAAAAACAATGTCCGCAAAAAATGCAAATATGGCAGATCTTGCAGAATTTGATGAATATGGGGTGGATATTGATTCTATTTATCAAACAGATCACAGAAGTCTGAAGGATACCATTCTTTATCGTCTGACTTTTAATGGACAGTTTTTATGGCCAAAAAAATGGTTACGGAAAGGGCCGGCGGCGGTTGCTCATGACTGGTTCTATAATCCACAGAGACAATGCCTTGTAGATAGTGTCATTGCGATTAATCCAAATGCATATACTGCAGAAATCAGATATTTGGATAAGAAGAAATTCAGACAGGTCATGAAATACTATCTTGAAACAGTGAAGCGTTATAAAAAAATTCACAAAGAAGTAGATAAAGCTTATTATAACAGAAGAAAATATTTGACATCTTATAAGTTCTGGAAAGAGTATTTAGAATTAGAAAAGTATCAATAAAGATCTAAAATTTATGAAGAAAGAAGTTTTTTTATGAAAAACATGCATATCGCTTTCTCTCCTCCGGATATCACAGAGGAGGAGATAGCAGAAGTTGTGGATACTTTAAGAAGTGGCTGGATCACCACCGGACCAAAGACGAAGCTCTTTGAAAAGAAGCTGGCCGAGTATATGGGAACTAACCGGGTTGTTTGCCTGAATTCAGCTACAGCCTGTCTGGAGATGACTTTGCGTCTTCTGGGAATCGGACCTGGAGATGAAGTGATCACGACAGCCTATACCTATAGTGCCTCAGCAAGTGTTGTCTCACATGTGGGCGCAAAACTGGTTTTGATTGATGTGGCGAAAGATTCCTATGAGATGGATTATGAAAAACTGGCAGACGCTATCAATGAAAAGACGAAAGTCATCATTCCGGTAGATCTTGCCGGAATTATGTGTGACTATGATAAGATATTTGAAATTGTAGAAGCAAAGAAATCACTTTTCCATCCGGCAAATGAACTTCAGGAGAAGTTTGGCAGAGTGATTGTGGTGGCAGATGCTGCACATGCATTTGGCGCAGAGCGAAAAGGAAAGAAATGTGGACAGGCTGCAGATTTCACAAGCTTTTCCTTCCATGCGGTAAAGAACCTGACGACAGCGGAAGGTGGCGCAGTCACATGGCGCCCGATCGAAGGTGTGGATGATGATGAGATTTATAAAAAATATATGCTTTTTTCACTGCACGGTCAATCCAAAGATGCGCTAGCTAAGACGCAGCTTGGCGCATGGGAGTATGATGTTGTGGCACCTTATTTCAAATGCAATATGACCGATATCATGGCTTCTATTGGATTGGTACAGTTAAAACGCTATGATGCATTATTAGCACGGCGCCGGGAAATCATAGGAATGTATGATAAAGCACTGGAAAGTCTTCCTGTGAGTGTACTGAATCATTTTGATACAGATCATAAGTCCAGCGGACATTTGTATCTGATCCGTGTTCAGGGAAAAACACGGGAAGAATGTAATGAGATCATTACGAAGATGGCAGAGCATGGCGTAGCAACGAATGTGCATTACAAACCGTTACCGTTGTTATCTGCATACAAAAATATGGGATTTGATATCAAAGATTATCCAAATGCTTATGCTTTATTTGAAAATGCAATTACATTACCGCTTCATACGAAACTTACCGATGAAGAGGTAAAATACGTGACAGATGTATTGAAGGAATGCATCGGATAGGAATGCTGTATGAGAAAATGGGACGAACTTCCGAAGTTTATGAGAACAGACGAAGTAAAACAATACTATGATATTCTGATCAGACACGAAAAAGAATTAAGATTAAAGAGATATTTTGACATTCTGCTTTCGATGATTTTACTTGTCATTTTATCACCGATCATGTTAGTCATCAGTATTGCAATCAAGCTGGATTCACCGGGACCGGTGATTTACAAGCAGGTGCGTGTGACACAGTATGGAAAGAAATTTCACATTCTAAAGTTCCGTACTATGGTGCAGAATGCAGACAAGATGGGAACACAGGTTACGATCAGTCAGGATTCCAGACTGACACGGGTTGGAAAAGTGATCCGTGGCTGCAGGATTGATGAATTTCCGCAGCTTATCAATGTTCTTCGCGGAGAGATGAGTTTTGTTGGAACCAGACCGGAAGTTGTGAAGTATGTAAAAGGATATACGAAAGAAATGTATGCGACTCTTTTGTTACCGGCAGGAATCACTTCCAGAGCCAGCGTATGCTACAAAGATGAGGGTGAAATGCTGGAGCATGTAGAAGATGTGGATTATGCTTATATTCATGAAGTGCTTCCGGAGAAGATGAGTTATAATCTGGAAGATCTGCGCAAATACAGTCTGTGGAGAGATTTTATGACCATGTTTATGACAGTATTTGCAGTATTACGATAAGAACTACAGTATAGGAGAAATGTATGTTAGTATCAGTTTGCACGATTGCGCGCAATGAAGAAGAGTATCTTCCGCACTTGCTGGAGGATATCACAAAACAGGATTACCCGGCAGAGCAGATCGAAGTTGTGATGGTGGACAGCAGTTCAACAGATGGAACCAGACGGATTATGGAACGTTTTGCCGAAGAAAATCCGCAGTATCATAACTGCTTTGTTACGGAAAATCCGGGGAACAATCAGGCATCCGGATGGAATCAGGCAATCCGTAGTTCAACCGGAGATATTATTATCCGTCTGGACGCACATGGACGCATTCCGGAGGATTTTGTTTCCAAGAACGTAGAATGCATGGAAAGCGGAGAATATGTCACTGGTGGACCAAGACCGAATCTTCCGGAGAAGGACACACCGTGGCAGAAACTTCTACTGAACGCAGAAAGTTCGATGTTCGGAAGTGGAATCGCAGGCTTCCGGAGAGAGAATGAAAAGAAATATGTAAAGTCCATGTTCCATGCAGCGTATCGGAGAGAAGTATTTGAAACGGTTGGACTTTTCAATGAAAATCTGGGAAGAACGGAAGATAATGAGATGCATTACCGGATCCGGCAGGCAGGATACCGCTTATGCTACGATCCGCAGATTCATTCCTGGCAATATGTGAGAAGTTCGATTTCTGGAATGATGAAGCAGAAATACGGCAATGGAGACTGGGTAGCAAGAACTCTTGGTGTATGTCCTGGATGTCTCAGCATTTATCATTTTGTGCCGTTTGCTTTTGTGATTGCGATTCTTGTGACATCCATTTTGGCAACACTAAAGAAGCCATTTCTGGCGATTGCCATGTGGATCACTTATTGGTGTGGTGCAATCGGAATGGCAATTCTGTCTGTAAAAAATGAGGCGAAGCATATATGTCAGCTTTTGCTTCCGGGAATCTTCTTTTTACTTCATTTAAGCTATGGAGTGGGAAGTGTCGTCGGAATGGGAAAGATGATAAAAGATAAAATTACAAAGAAATAAAAGAGAGGATTTAGTATTATGAAGTATGATTATTTAGTAGTAGGATCAGGATTATACGGAGCAGTATTTGCTCACGAAGCAAAGAAAAAAGGAAAAACCTGTCTGGTAATTGACAAGCGTCCGCATATCGGTGGAAATATTTACTGTGAAAATATTGAAGGAATCAATGTTCACAAATATGGTGCACATATTTTCCACACATCCAACAAAAAGGTTTGGGATTACATCAATCAGTTTGCAGAGTTTAATAACTACATCAATTCACCGGTAGCGATTTACAAAGACGAGCTCTACAACCTGCCATTTAACATGAACACATTCAGCAAAATGTGGAATATCAAGACACCACAGGAAGCGAAAGATATGATCGCAAAACAGGTTGCAGAGACAGGAATCACAGAGCCGAAGAACCTGGAAGAACAGGGATTATCTCTGGTAGGAAAAGATGTATTTGAAAAACTGGTAAAAGGTTATACCGAAAAACAGTGGGGACGTGCTTGCAAAGACCTTCCGGCATTCATCATCAAACGTTTACCGGTAAGATTTACATTTGACAACAACTATTTCAATGACAGATATCAGGGAATCCCGATCGGCGGATATACAAAGATCATTGAAAAGATGCTGGACGGAATCGAAGTAAAGACAGATACCGATTACTTTGAATTTATCAAAGAAAATCCGGATATCGCAGAGAAGACACTGTTTACTGGAATGATTGATGAATACTTCGGATACAAGCTTGGAGCACTGGAATATCGTTCGGTAAGATTTGAGACAGAAGTACTTGATACAGATAACTATCAGGGAAATGCAGTTGTGAACTATACAGAAAGAGAAGTTCCTTATACACGTATTATCGAACACAAGCATTTTGAATTTGGAAAACAGGAAAAAACTGTTATCTCCAGAGAGTACTCTTCAGAATGGAAAGTAGGAATGGAACCATATTATCCGGTAAATAATGAACAGAACAATAAGCTGTTTGAAGAATACAGAAAGCTTGCAGAGCAGGAAAAGAATATGATCTTTGGTGGACGTCTTGGAAATTATAAGTATTATGATATGGATAAGGTAATTGAGGCGGCACTGGAGATGGTGGCTGAGGAATTATAAAAGGTTTGGATAAGGGCGTGTGAAAAAACGAAAGTTTTTTCATGCGTCCTTTTTCTTATAAATACAACAG
>NZ_JAQCZB010000007.1:0-174998 GCF_027682785.1 Coprococcus sp. AF51-11b1
CTGGACTTTGCCTTTTCCTTTGCGGAATACACCGCATAAGCGGTCTGTGTCGGCATATCTTTGATATTCTCTTTGACGGCGTTTGCCTTGTCTTTCACTTTATTTTTCGTATCTAAGACAGCACCGACTTTTGAGCCTGCACGCTGTCCCATGCTGGAAGTGGCATTGCCCCGATTTTCTTTAGAAGCTGTATTTTTTCTTTCCGTCCGCTTGCCAGCAACGGCACTTCCAGCTACCGCACCAGCGACACCGCCCGAAATACCGCCTGCACTGACCGCCCTTGCGATACGGTGTTCCATACGCCTAGCCCTATGTCGCATAAACAGATACGGTCTGCGGAAAATACGTCGTCCCATGCTTTGACTGTCGCCAGCATTAAGTGAGAACATACTCATTAAGTCGCCCAGCTTCATGTAGATACCAGCAAAGCACACTATCTGCAAGAACGCTATCATAAAGAACGGATAGTCTGTGGAAATGTTATAAAACATACTGGAAATGCTAAACGCCACCGTTACAATGAGCGTTATTCCTGCCCGTGTCATTATGGTATTAAACACCCTTACGATTGCCTGCTTTGCCATGCTTTCATAGCTCGGTATCATAGAGAGCAGGAAACTAATAGGCAAAAACATAGCGAAAATAATAAAAAGTATCTGGCTAAACAACATCATGCCCGTAAGCAAGAATACAAATATCGTTATCCCTAAGTTGAAAAACAAGAGGAAGAACACCATACCCAAACGGTTTACCACCTGCGGTATCGTCAGATTGTTGTTGTCGTTGTCCTCGATTTCTGTTTTCACGACTTCTTCTCTGGTTTTTCCGTCCTCGTCCTCTGGGCTTGCCGATACGAGAGCTTCCACACGGTCTGTCCCGATTTCCTCTGCATTGCTGTTGCCGAATTGTAGAAGTAGCCACGGCTGTTCCACTTGAATAGAAAATAAGCTGTCCCGTATCAAGTCCACGCTGTCCTTGCCCTCGCTGTCAGAGTTAGGGAGCATGATTTTTGTTCCCAAGTCCAAAGAAGCGGTACTGATGTCTGATGAAAATTCATTTATCTTCTTGATGTAGTCGGGAGCATAGGCAATAAAAGAAGCGGACAGCACGAACACCACCACAAAGTTGATAATGGCGTGAAGTGCCTTGCTGGTTTCCCGTTTTATCAGTCCCGTATAGGCAACATACATTCCCACCACTAAGATAATAAGAAGCAGAAAACCAACATAGAAGCCCGTAGAAGAAAAGCCGTTCTCGGTAACGCCTGCAAGGGTCTGTATGCTTTTTCCGATACTGTCTGCCATATCATTGATGAAGTCCAGCTTATAGGCTTCCTGCACCACATAGCCCGTAGCATTGCTTAAATAAAGGCTTATCGTCCAGACAAAGTTAGTAATGCAGTAAAGTCCGTACTGCACCGATTTTCCGATACCGTCCAGCCAGTTCCACGGAAGCCACGACCAGCTATTATCTACATAAAAATCAAGCTGGTAGTTGGAAAGTGGATATTTGGAATACAGATTTTCTGCGTTTATGGTATCGTCCACAAGCCCCGTCGCATGAGCCACCGTCCCCAGAAGTGAAAGCAGGATAAGGGAGAGTGCCACCACGAACAGAGCCATTTTGAGAACGTGGAAAATCTTCTTTTTTGTGAACGCACCTTTTATCCTTTCTTTCATCACTCCACCTCATTTCTCTGTACGGGCGGTCTGGTATCAAAAGCGTGTAATAGTTCTTCAAAGACTGGGTGTATCTGCACCACGCCGACACGCCCATATAAGTCCTGCAATAAGCATTGTCCGTTCTCCAAATCACGAAGCCGTTTCTGGTTGTTTTCGTCGTCTTTGTCGATACCGAAAAACTCTAAGGTCTGCTTTATCTCGTTAATATCGGTACTACGAAATGCAAATTTCAAGCCGATATTGTTTTTCAGACTTTCCTTTGAAACATCATAGGCAGACTGGGTAACGAAATAAACGCCTGCCTGCATAGCTCGTCCAGCACGAACTAGCTTGTTAGAGAGCGTTTCTCCTTGTGCCACATTCAAAAATGCCCATGCTTCGTCAAGGTCTACAATCTTAAAAATACTTCTGTCCGAATGGATAAAATCAAGGGCAAAGGTACTAATCACAATCAGCATAGACACCGACAATAATTCAATGGTCGTGTATTCCTCAAAGGTCGTGTCCTTATCTGGCAGTACAAGGTCTGCTACTTGAATGATATTGAGCTGGTTATCCAGACTGATAGCATTTTCCACCATACCATCTGAAAACAGCAGATGTGCAAAGTCGTAGTCCGTGAAGCTTTCGATATGGTCTGCGATATTTCTTGATATGGGCGTATCTTCACGACGTAGCTCGTCTATCACATGGAGTAAGCCCCGATTGTCGCTCTGGGTAACGGAACGAACCGCTTTTCGTAACACGGGGAATTTTTCGCCGTCCCTAGAGGAAATACCCGTAAGGAATGTCAAGATGTCGATTGCCAGACTTTCAGCGTCTTTTACATTCTTCATAATCACGAATGGGTCAAGAAGTCCTGCATTTCCTTTATCGCTGGTTAAGTTTACGATATTGATTTCATGGGCGATTTCTGGGAGCGTTTCTTTCCAGTTGCCACGCTCTGATTTTGGGTCTAAGATAACCGCTTGTCCCCCAAAAAGAACCGAATAATACACCAGAAGATTGTTGCAAAACGACTTCCCACCGCCAAGCGAACCGACAAAAGCAGAAGCAAGGGCATTTGTAACTGTGCCTTTTACGCCCTGCGAAGCTAAAGACGGTTGCAGGTACACATTTCTTCCCGTATCAACGGAATAGCCCATATAGATACCCGTGCTTTCTCCTAACTGCTGGGTCGCTCCAAAGCCAAGCCCAGCCAAGAAGTCTGATTTTACATACTGCACATAGTCATTGATATATCGCTTGCTGGCAGGAAAAAATTCAGAATGAAGCCCCAGCATATCCCCAGCAGGACGCACCAGCTTTACATTAAGGTCGTCGTAAAAGTCCTTGACTTCATCACAACGGCGTTTCAGCTCGTCAAGATCGGGTGCAGACACCCGTATCACGTAGCTTAACTTATACATACTTTCTTTGCTCTGGTCTAAATCGGTTTCCAGCTCGTCCACGCTGTCTAATGCGTCCACCACATTTGAGCTGGTTTCACTTCCTGCTTGATAAGCGTGATTGTCAAGGTCTTTCAATTCCTTTTTCTTATTTCTTACTGTGGTAAGTGCTTTTCGGTTCTCCACGATTTCTACATTCATAGAAGTATCAACGGGAAATGTGAATTGCTGTTGCTGGAAATAGAAGATTTCAGACGACGGAAAATCAAGCTCGCCAACAATCGCATTGACAGTAAAGTAGGACACATAGCTTTCCTTGTCCTCATGTTCCAATCGTAAATACCGCTGGCTTTCCTCAATCACACACCTTGTCGGGCGGATAAGGTCGTAGTATTTTATCAGCGTTTCTTTCTTGTAGTTTTTCTTTGGTAGCTGGTACTCATAATCTTCATAGGCGATACCGTCCCTGCCGTAAAGATGTTCCATGAGATACCCAAAATCATTGATTTCCAAGCGACGCACCTTAAAGCGACGGGAGATTTTATTTTCCAGTAACTTTTCCATTTTCATGTAACGGTTGATTTCATCATTCGGCATGGAAACAAAGTCATTCATCAGCGTGTGGTTTACTTCATGGAGAAATTCTGTGAACGTCAGCCACGCCGATTTTTTGATGTTCTTCAGATTGAACTGTTCTTCCGTAACCATGAGCTTAAAGCCAAGAAAAAAACGGTAGTCCACTTGATTGTCCCCAATCATAGATACTAACGCTTCGGTCTGTTCGTCTATCTTCTGGCAAGCAACTTCCTTTAATTTTCCAGTTACCAGCTTCTTTGACTGCTCCTGCTGACTTCGGATTGAGCTTTCTGTGGCAATCTGCAACGCATGAATTTTACCCTCACGGGACTGTGCGATTAGCTGTCGAAAGCTGTCATGCACGATAAATTTCTGCTCTGCGGATAAGAAAGAATAGTTATACGGTATCAGCTCATAGTAGGCGAATACCTCATTGTCCTTGTTCCAGACAAGGTTATTGTCAATATATTTTATCGGGAACATAGTTCACACTCCTTACTGCCGTGATTGTTTCATTCAAGGTCTGCTTATGCAGTTTTACGGCTTTTCCTGCATAAGTGATTTTAGGTCGCAGGGCATAGGTTATCTGTGATTTCAAAAAGCTGTACGGCTTCTTTCCGTCAAAGGTTTTCTGCGACATGAACCAAGTGAGAGCAACGGGAATACCAAAGTATTTGAGAAATGCTCCCTCAATCATGGAAAGTGGGGGAATATCCCCAAACAGAATGATGATAAATTCTGTAATCACAAACCATGTAATCTGTGTAAAGGTAACGGGAAAGGGCAAGTTAAAGTCATTGATTGCATACAAGACTTTTTCCACGTTCCAGATACCCGTATAAGATTTAATCTTTTTCAAGTTCTTTCAGCTCCTTTCGTAAGTTCTTCAAAGAGAAAAGGACAGCCATGTTTTAGACTGTCCCTTAAAAGAGAAATACGCTGTCAGTAGCAACCATGCTTGTCGCTGATCTTCCAGCGTTAATATGGTATCTCGCACATACCTCGGCTTGTTTCAATAAAGCAACCGCCCATATCCAAATCTCGCCCGTAGGCTTCATAGTCAATGTAGTTCTGCAAGCTGGGTGGAATATCCCCAAGTGCCTGCAATTCGTCTATGTAGTAGTAGGCAACGTCTGTCATGGTTTCACAGTCGGGATAATAATAAATATCGTCCTTATGTTCCACGACTTCTTCCAGCGTCCCGTAGTGGCTGATAAATTCGTCCAGACATTCTACGATATAGTCGGGAAGTTCCTCTATCATTTCATACATCTCATTGAGTTCTTCAATGGAAACATACTCGCCAATCGCAATAGGGAAGTTATCGGTATCATGGATTCCGTATTCCTCGTACTGTTCATTCAAGCCGATTTTTTCTTTTACATCTTCCTCGTCAATGGGAAATGTAAACCAAGCACCGACTAAATAGCCCTCATTGTATTTGCCAAGATTAGCGATATAAACCGCCATATCATCAATCATAAGCACCACCTCATTTCCTACTCTGGCAGTTCAAAGATACCGTGTTCTGTTACTAAAAATTTCCCGTGTTCCTGCAAGTGAGAAGCGTAGGCTTCAAAGTCAAAGTAATATTCTTGACAGTCCTCGGATAAATGCTTAAATGTCGGGTCGTTCATCAGCTTTTGCTTTGCAACATCTATCATGCTTTTGCAGTCGGGATAAATCGTAATCACGTTCCTGCAAATATAAAGTGCTTCTAAGTTCTCAAACACCGTAAGTAGTGATACATATTCTTCCTGCATATCACTTGAAAGCTGGCGGTACATAAAATCTAATTCGTTGAGCTGGTACACGCTGGTATGTTCGTGGACTTCATTAGCATAAGGCAACACCTTTTCGATAATGCGGTAATCCCCACTTTCTGCACCGACACCTAACTTTTCTTCAAACTCGGCAACCTCTATCGGCAGGTCGAACCAGTATGATATTGTTTCTTCGCCAGTTGTTCCTTTCGTTTCCACCAGCACCCTTGTTTCCTGCATTGTTCCTCACGTCCTTTCTGTTGTTTCATCACATCTTTTATAGTCTGGTACGACATACCAAACACATATTTAGAAAAATCGTCTAACTGTCTTTCTTCATAATCGGCATGGTTCAGTCGTTTCATTTCATGCCACACCTTACGCTTGTAAGAGGGCAGGTCAGAAATGTATTCACAGCCGATTTTTTCCTGCATATCCTTAAAAATATCGTTCATTTCATCACTCCAATCCGAAATTTTAGGTAAGGAAAAAGCAGTCAATCCTAAGACTAACTGCTTTGTGTGTATGGATATGAAATTATGATTTTGCTATTTAGATTTATCCTTGAAAAAGCCAATTAAAATTAACGCAATACCAAGAATTGCTACTGGAATATAAATAACATTAGGTATATGATAAACAAATCTATCAATTCCAGACATAAGGATATAAATAATAATTCCCATACTGATTAAAATGCTTTTATCTTTCATAATGGTCTCCTTTACAACTTCTAATTCTTTATTCCAATGCTTTCTTTAAGTCCAGAACAAATTGCTTTTGTTGTTTTTTCAAATAGGTTTTTACAAAAGGTTTCATAAACCACTTTTTAGGTATTACATTTTCTGTAAAGTCTATTTTTGTTTCATTCCCTTTGTCCGTAAAAATACCAATCCAGTGACCTTTCATGTTGCTATTCTCCATATCAAATTCCCAGCGTTTATATGGTTCTACAACGGTAACGGTAAATGTAGTAGCATATCCATTTTTTGCGTATTCAATAAATTGTTTGTCATTTATTATTTCTGTTTTGCTCAAATCACTTCGCCATAAGTTATATTTATCAACAGCTAAAACAATGTTCCAAACTTTTTGAATATCATTATTGATAATTGTATTTATATTTGAAACTGCCACTTTTTCATTCCCCCTTTTTAAATTACCGTTTATTGTTTTTTCATATCCACATTATAACATTCTCATATCAGCACTACAATAAAATTTTATGCACCGATAATCTTATTGAACAGCTCTAACAGACACCATTTCATCACTCCAATCTGAAATTTTGATAAGAAAAAAGCAGTCAATCCTAAAACTAACTGCTGTGTGTGGATATAAAATCTAAATTCTATTGTATAACTTTTCTTAGCCAATTATCTCTAAAGAAAATCTGTTCGTCAGTATGAAACCAATGTTCTCCGTCATTCATAACGGTAAGATTTGCACAATGTCTATCAATAAATTTATCTACCGTTTGACGTGATGTAAGATTATCATGTTCAGCATACAAAATTTCAGTAGGCGTTTTCCAATTTATCGGGTTTGCCCGAACAAAACATAGATATTCCCACGATAATGTTTCTCCAAAATCAGTTGGTATTTCTTTTCTTTCAGAAAGTTCCTTTTCAGACACATTCGCCCAGCTCATCATATCTACTATAAGTTGTTCCATATCAAGTATAGGCGATATGAATAATGCTTTTTCAATCTTGAAATTCTGTAATGTGTGCATTGTAAAATAAGCTCCGATACTATTAGCAAGTACATATATGTAGTCATATTTTTCAGATATTTTATCGTAGACTTCCATAATTTTATTTTTTACAATCCACGGGAAATAGTCATTATAATCTACTCCAAAAACATCAAAATCTAAACAAATATTTTTGAACTGTTCAGCTTCAAGATAACTTCCACCTTTACCATGAACATATATCATTGCTTTCTTCAAAATAACGCCCCCATAAATCAGAATTTTATATATCCACATTATACCATTCTCATATCAGCATCACAATAAAATTCTATGCACCGATAATCTTATTGAACAGCTCTAACAGTACATCTTTCACACCGCCAGCATTGAATACCAAGCCGACAGCAATCAAGGCAACTACTAAGAAGCCAATGAGCTTTGAAAACTCACGCTTGAACCCTAAGTAGATACCGATAACCACAATCGCCATAAGCACCAAGCTCTGTGCGTTTGATAAAAACCATTGATACAAATTTTGTCCGAAATTCATTTAATTGTCCTCGCTTTCTTCTAATTGTTTCATTTTATAGTCAGCTTCTTTGCCGACATTCAAAATACATATCAAGACTACGCCGATACCCATTCCCATAGATATCAGCAGGAAGTCTTTTAATAATATCCACATTTTTTATCACTCCTAACTTTCCACCAAATCTTTTGCAGGGGTCGTCTGCTGTTTGATTATCATTTCATGCTTTTCTGTGAGCTTTGCCTGCTGTTCGATTGTTTCCATGTAGTCTGTACCGTTTCCCTTATCAATCTTTTTCAGCATTTTCAAGGTCGGTGCTACCTGCCTTTGTACCCACCGCAATGTGCGGTCTAAAGTATAAGGTTCTGGCTTTGTCGTCAGTTTCAGACTTTGCCGATTATTGCCGATAAACCAAGCCCAGCGGTCATTGAGTTTCCAGTCATTTTTTCGCTTGTCGGGTTCTTCATCAACAAACCGCACATACTGATTGATGATAGAAAAGGCGGTCTGTTCTGCGTCATAATAGGTCAGCAAATCTCGTACTGCATAATAGGCTCGTTCATTGCGAAGCCGTATCTCAAAACGATTGATAATGTTGGCTTCTTCAAGCGGTGTCCCTAACTTGACATACTGTTCATAGTCTTTTTCATAGATACAGAAATACACATCTGATTTCAGCGAACCAAGATAAAGGGTACGTCCCATATATTCTCTGTCGTCCTCTCTGTGCTTGATAAGCTCGCCCGACTGATAAAACTTATAGCTTCTGGACTTTCCGATATATTCCCGTTTCCTGCATTTTTCCGCAAGCTCTGGAATATCCAAAATGCCCGTATGGTCGTTGATAGCAAGGTCGATACGCTTCATCACACCACCGTCTATGAGTGCGTCCATGAGGAAGTCATACCAGCTTCTTTGCTGTGCCAGCAGGTAACTTTCAAACTGTCTGCAACCACGCCCCTTTAACTCTAAAAGGACACCTTTTTCTTCGTCAGCCGACGTATAGATAAAGATGTCCCCTAAAGAGTAATGCTCCGTATAACTGTAATGTCCATAATCTTCATGGAGCATATAGTTGATATTCAGTTTTAATATGTCTTTGATGATATGCTGTATATCCAGCGTGGGAAAACGAATTTTCACATAATCAAACAGCATGGTAAGCGGTGCTTCTGGATTGAACCTTGCCAGTTCTTTATGCAGAGTTTCCAAAAGCTCCTTTGACGGCTTCATTTTTCCGCTTTCTATCTTATTGAGATATTCTCTTGTGATACCAGAAGCCACCGCCAGCCTGCCTTGTGAGATGCCGTAAACAATTCGTTTCTCCCGTAATTCTTTTATCCATTGTTCTTCATTCAGAACCATACCCCCAATCTGTCAAGTGTGAAGTTTTTTAAGGCGACTTCACAACTGAATTTTGCTAGGAAATCATGCCAGAAGCCTTATGTTTCCTATGTTTTTCGTCTATTGTCTATTTGCAAACGTACCCCTCTGTTAGATACCGAGGGGTTTTACCTGCTGGCGTGGCTTACGCCACACCAGCAACGGCTAGTCCGTGCCGTCGCCTTTCGCTTCGCACGTCGCCGTCCCGTCCTGCCTTGCTTGTGCAAGAGAGCCGATAGTCTGCAAAAAATCATGTCCTTTCGGGACTAAAGGCGTGTAAAACTCACTGATAACACTTGTTCCCACATCACAATAGCCACGCCCCTTGATACGCTTCTGGAAAAACTGCTTTTTCACATCTGAACCAAACAGCATACCGTAACCTAATTCGCTGATACGCCCAAGTCCCACACGGAAATTGAAGTTATCTCTGATACCGTCCGAGAAATACTTTGCGTCTGGACGCTGGCAGGCAACGATAAGGAAATAACCTGCTTGTCGCCCTAACATAACGATTTTCTTTAACTGGCTAAGTAGGCTCACGCTTTCTTTTGTCCCCAGCATTTCAAAAAATGCCACATATTCATCAAAGATAAGAAAGCAGGGTGGCAGTCCCAGATAGGCATAGTTTTCGCCCGTCTTATAGTTCGGGTGTCGCTTCATTTCCTCACTTCGCTGTACCATGCCCTCATAAAAGGCATTGACGCAATCTATCATTTCTTCTTTGGTGTGATACACATTTCCCATAACTGTCCCTAAGTCTGCAAGGTCAGCGTTCTTCGGGTCTAAGATATAAAGGACAGCGTTGGTATGCAGTAAGGCTTCAATGAGCGTCAGCAGAAAATAGGTTTTACCGCCACCAGTCCCACCAGCAATCAGAGCATGAGGGAGTGCGTCATATTCCCAGACAAGATTTTTCATCAGTCTAAGACAGCCGTTTTCTGCCCGTACTTCATCAATGGTAATGCGGTTCGCTATCATATCATAAAGCAGGGTATATTCGATATAGCCGTCATGCAGGGTCTTGTCGGTCAGCTCACAATACAAGCCACTTTCCAATTTATCCTCTAACCGTAAAAGCTGGTCTTGATATTTTCCTAATGTGATTTCACATCGGATATGAAGCAGTCCCTTTTCCATTTGATAATAAATCTTTGGAAACCAGACGATTTTTTCCCTTGATCTGCTTTGCAGGTCAGTAAAAAAAACGCTGTCTTGTATGGTATCGGCTTCATACCACCTATTTTCCAGTATCATTCTTGCCAGCTTTTGACGGTGCAGGAGCTTCTTGAAACTGTCGTAACAGAATCGGTAATACAGAAAAACGACCAATGCACAAACACCAGTCGCTATCAGTATGGTTATGAAGTTGTAAGGGGAGAGCGTCAAGCCGTTTTCTAACAAGCTGAAATGCTCCCAATCGGTACGCATGAGCTGTTTTATATTCAGTAGCAGAAGAACCGCCACGAATATAAACAGAAGCGTTCCTATGGAAAAATGGTAGACAAGGTGCTTGTCGCTGGCTCTGATACGGTGTCCTTTGTTCCAAATCTTACGCATAAATCAATCACTCCTTTCTGGGTAAGAAAAAAGCAGTCAATCCTAAGACTAACTGCTTATATCATTATTCGTGTTTTTTCCCAACAATATAGGTTGTTACTAACATTCCTATCAGCAAAATAATTATAGCTGGATATTTTACAGTATTCCATAATGAAATGCCACCAACTAAAAAACTGATATAGCAAATAATAGGATATAGAATAGCAGTTCCTAATGTAAATACTCTAAATACTGTTAATACATATCCCCAGTTTGCATTATTAAAAGATAGCCCTGCCATGTGTATTCTGAAAATTCCTTGTGATACAAAATTAACTTTATTTGTATCATAATATGTCGGTAATAATTCTTTCGCAAAAATGCAAAGCCAACTTGCAAACAAAAGCATTAACAAAGATATATACAAACTATCTCCCATTTGTTCTATGGAAATTCCAGAAACAGTTAATAATATTGCCTCTATAACTACCACACCGATTGAGATAAGAAATGCAAATATCCAGTTCTTTTTTCGTTGATGAATTGTATCACGCAACGACAAGTCTAACGAGTTTACAACAAGAGTTTCTACCACATCACTATTTAATGTCTTGTTCTCTTTTAATTTTTCTCCTTGTAAAAGTTCTGTTACTGTAATACCAAGTATATCAGCAATAGGGATAAGTAATGTAACATTTGGCATACTGTTTCCACGTTCCCATTTACTAACTGTTTTATCCGACACAAACAACTTATCTGCTAAGTCCTTTTGTGTCATTTGTTTTTCTTTTCGCACTTCGGCTAAAAATTGTCCAAATTTTTCATTGTTGATTTGATACATTTGTGCCACCTCCTATCGTTATTTTAACCATTTACGATAAGGTAGGCAATCTACTAACGGGAGAGTACCTCTATTTTTCTAACTTATGAGGAGAATTTTTATTTTTTCGGCTGTCCCTGCGGTGCATGGTTCTGTGGACTTCCTGCGTTCTGGTTTCCTTTATTCTTCAATACAATATCCTCTGCCTTTACATACCAGTCCACATCTGCACCCGTATAGGTCTTTCGTGATACCGTATCGGCTACGGGATTGACAAGTTCCACAACTGCATTGTACGGAAATTCTCTTAACGGTACTTCTGGCGGTACAGATACGGGGATAATTCCACCATGCAGACTGCACTTCAAATCATAGATACGCTTTTTAAGCTGGGTACTCGGTGTCCCGTCCTCATTCTGTAAGAACACATCACGCACTGCTGTAAATTTTAATTCTCCAAATGTTTTCTCTTTGTCAATAACAAATCCGTTTGATAATCTCATAACTTCTTCACTCCTTTACTTTTCTTCAACTGCTACAATATCATCAGCAACTAATACATAATCGGTATGTCCCATATCCCCGATTGCGTAACCTCTGCCGTATAACTTCGGATTGACAAGTTTTACTTTCTGCTCATACTTGAACTTCTTTTCGCCAGCCTGCACGGGAATTTCTACCACAACATTTTCGCCTTTCTGTACGTCGGAATAAAGGTTATAGCTTCGTCTGGCTAAGACCCTGCGATTATTTTTATCTCTTTCAAAGACTGGCTCGCTTTCGCCTGCAAATTCAAGAGTTCCAAAAGACTGTGCCATATCTGGCACGACATATTTCATTTCCATATTGTTTTACCTCGTTTCTTTCTATATTTGATAAGTTTTTTAATTGTGATTTCTTATTCTGGCGGTTTGGGAAGTACCAGCAATCCCCCAGATAGTAAAGGGTAAAATCAATGCTTACGCACCCTTGACTATCCGTGTTCTTGCAGGTTGTAGGCAGACAAGCCAGAATAAGCAAAAATCTGCCGTTTGACAGCTTCGGCGGAGAGCGTGATTTTTCTTTCATCATACCGTTACCGCCTTATGATTTCTTCATTTTACGGCGTTTGTAAAGATATGTTCCAGCCAGTCCACCAGCAGACGCAAGCAACATCACAACAAATGCCATTACATTTGTACTGTCGCCCGTTTTGGGACTGTCGCTAGGTCTGTTAGGCTTTTCTGGTGTCGGTGGTGTTTCGGGTTTCTCTGGTTCTTCTGGCTTTTCCTTAAAGGTAATCGTCTGTCCCTTATCCTCAATATCCTTATGCTCGGTAACTTTCTTCGGCTCGTCTGGATTGCTTAAATCGTATAATTCCTCAAAAGTTACAAGCTGTTTGCCGTCAAGAGAAGTAGCGTCAAACGTAAAAGCAACTTCCACTTTCATAGTTTCGCTGTCAGCAATAAAAGTGTAATCACTTTCCACACGTTTTCCATTGATAAGAAGTTCTGCATTTTCTTCTTTCAACATCTGCCAGCCCACAAGTTTGTACTGTGTACCGACTTCTAAGCCCTCTAAGGTTACGGTATCAATGATTGTAACATCTTTTCCTGCTTTAAGCTCTTTGTTGCCGTCCTTATCGGTAGCGGTAGTATGTATCTTGATGATACGCTCTGTGATAAGTACCGTTTGCCCGTCGTCCTCAATGTCTTTGTGTTCTGCAACTTTTACGGGTTCGTCTGGATTGCTGAAATCATATAATTCTTCAAAGGTAACAAGGTTTTTGCCACCTAAAGCAGACGCATTGAATGTATAGGAAATTTCCACTTTCATTTCTTCATCATCAGCGACAAAGGTATAATCGTTTTCTACACGTTTCCCGTCAATGATAAGCTCGGCGTTTTCTTCCTTTAACATCTGCCAGCCTTTCAACTGATACTTTGTGCCTTTTGTAAGTCCGTCTAATTTGACAGTATCAACGATTGTAACCTCTTTTCCTGCAAGGATAGTCTTTTCGCCGTCTTTGCTGGTCGCTGTGGTATGAATAGAGATTTCTTTCTCGTATTCATCAGTCAAAGTCCCTAAATCAATCACAAGATTATTTCTTGATACCACGATTTCAAAAGGTGGGATAAGCTCAAAGCCTTTGTTGCTTTCAGAGCGTAATTCCTCGATGATGTAGGTATCATAAGGTAACGCACCCTTGCTGTCGTCTGGTTCAGAAGTTCCAAACCATACACCGTCCTCGCTGGTCTTGCCTGCGTTGGTATTGTGCTTATGTGAAGCCCAGTCAGAAGAAGTGGAGAATTGCCCGTTATTATCAGTTACCACTACATGATTTTCGCCCGTCGTCTTGCTTGTGATCCTAAAGGGAACATCAGCAAGACGCTTGTGTGTGCCTGCACCGATTTTTACACCCTCAATATCTCCACGCTTAATCTGATTATAGATAGAATGAGCTTTGTCGGTTAAGTCCACGATTTTTCCATTTTCTGTGATTGTAAAATCAATCGGTTTTGCACCGTCAGTTAAGTAACCGTCGGGAGCTTCACTTTCAACGATACGGAATTTTCCATAAGGTAAGAGGTCAGCAGAAGTAGAAGCGATACCCTCAATATCGGTACGAATTATCTTTACCACTTCATTTTTCTTGTATAACTTGCCCTCAACCAATACTACATTATCATTTAAGGAAATGATGTCAAAGGCAGTATCTTTCAAAGTGGCACTTCCTTGTGGTTTGGTATCGCCCGTTTCTAAATCTCGTTTCTGAATTTTGACACCGCCACGGATAACCTTGTCAGATACGGAAAACTGGTTATTTCCAGTTAATACGGCAAGGTCGCCGTCCTCGGTAATCTGTGTAAGGTATAAGCCTTTTATCTGTTCGAACTTATCGCCAGCCTGCATATATGCACCCTCTAACAAGTATCCGTTTGGAGCTTTTGTTTCCTCAACGGTTAGTGTTCCAAGTGGAAGAACCGCCTTACCGTCCTGCATATAGAAGATGTCGCCAGATACTTTGTATGCGTCCGCTAATTTTGTGATGTAATGAGTTGTCCCGCCGCTGTCTGTTTCAGCGATTGTCTTTGTAACCCATGTACGAGTAGCTTCGGCAGGGAGATTGTCTTTCGTATAGAAGCCTGCATAATACTTCCATGTAAATTCCGCACCTGCTAAAGAAGCGTTTCCCTGCGGATTGACTTTCTGTGTTTCCATATCAATCTTGAAAAGCTCAATCAAAGTGTCCGTTACTTTTGGTATATCTGATACTTTCAAGGTCGCTGTCTTTCCAGCTTCAACCTTTAAGGAATATACAGTTTTATCTACTTTATATCCTGCTGGTGCAGATAATTCCTTGATATAAACTGTGCCAGCCTTTACCTCTACAACATCTGTATTTCCGTTTTCATCAGTCGTAAGGGTGGCAAGCTGTTTCATGCAGTCCTTATCAGCAAAGACACCGTATGTTGCACCTGCAATAGAGTAATTCCCGTTACCGTCTGTAATGCCGGTATTACTGGAAGTCTTTTGAAGTGTAGCATTTCCGACATTCAGTTTCGCCCAGAATTGCCCTAATTCCTGTCCCTCGCCAGAGTAGATATAACCGCCACATTCATAGCGTCCTTTATTCTCTTTGACAAAGGCTTTTGCACCAGAGAAAACTTCGTCCTGCGTTGCCTTTGGAATTTCATCATAAGAAGCTCGCACATTATCACATTGCCAGCCAAGATGTATGCTCAATTTCTGCCAGACAACACATTGTTCCAACAGATAGACTTGTTTATAGTTCAATTCCTTGTGAGCTTCGCCATACTGTTTGACATACTCTAAGGATAACGCCACATCTGAAATCTGGTCGACACTCATGCGTGAGCTTGCGTCAGCTCTGGTCTTATAGCCGTTCTTAAAATCTGTATTGATGTCAATACAATAGGCAGTTTCGCCCTCGACTTTCATATAGCCCTCATTGAATGTCGAACCAATAGAACCGTCATTCATTACTTTTTCAATGATACCGACACGTTCTGCACTTTCCGTCCAGTATTGCTTGCTTTCTGCATGAACGGGTGTAGTCGGTAAAGCAGTAACGACAGTTGCAAGAGCTAAGAAGCCCGTACACAATCGTTTCCATGTCTTTTTCATAAATTTAATGCTCCTTTCATTTTGGGTATAAAAATAGACGCTCATTTCTGAACGTCTACATTATTGAAAGGCTTTTCCTCTCACACATATTTTATTTTAATAGGTACAACAGTTGCCTTTCTCCTTGTATTTTCGTTGTTTTCATTACTTGCGTTATCTACAACCCCCATGACCGGCATCGAGCATGATAGATACAGGCATAGATATACCTCAAAAAATGAACTTTATATAATATATGTCGGATATCCTGAAAAGTGAAAATGAGAAATCGATTAAGAAAAATATGCTGCGTGCTGATTTAACAAACATTTAAATCAACCATGATAGTTCTGCACCCGTAGATTTAATACAATAAAACTGTCAAAAGAAACCCACATAAACAAAAACGGAAGGAATGACAGTTATGGCACCATTTATCATCGGAATCATCGGAGGTATCACAATCATAGCAGGCGGCACATATCTCTTAGAAAAAATAGCTGAATATATCGAACAAAACAATCAGACAAAAAGCATTTAGTTGCTCTTGATACCAGATTGCAGAAAAATAAATTGTCAGGTAGGAAATATAATGTTATGATAGATTTGTAGCGATATGCTACAGGAAAGCAATCATTAGTTTGTTGATTACGTTTCTTGTCTTTCTTGACCGGAAGAACAAGAAAAATATATTCATATATTATAGAATCGGGAGAATCAAAATATGGCAGAAAGATTAGAATTTCGTGAAAAACTTGCAGGGATCCTTACCCTGTGTGAAAGCCAGAATAACATCACAGACAAAGCCACAGTCGAAGCTTACTTCGCAGAAGACAATTTATCAGCAGAACAGATGGAGCTTGTATTTGATTATCTTCTTTCCAAGAAAGTAATCGTAAAAGGCTACGTCAAAGCCGGTGGTTCGATCAAAAATGCAGAAAACACCGAAGAACCGATCCGATATACCCAGGAAGAACAGAATTATTTAAACCTTTACGAGCAGGATCTGAAAGGATTAAGAGATGGGGATCCATTAAAAGAACTCCTACCGGCAATCCTCACCATGGCAAAAGAGATGCACAGGGCAGATATCTACATCGGAGATCTCGTCCAGGAAGGCAACATGGGACTCATGCTCGCCATGGAAGACCATGCAGATGATACCGAAGCCCTTTTAAGCATGGCAAAAGAAAGCATGCAGGCACTTCTTGAATCTCAGGAAGAGACTAAAAAACAAGATAACCGCATGGTAGAAAAAGTCAACGACCTTGATGAACAGATCAAAAAACTTTCCGATGAACTCGGCCGAAAAGTCAGCGTAGACGAGCTGGAAGAATTCGCCGGCATCACCGAAGATGAGATTAGCAACATCTTAAAACTAGCCGGTGAAGAACTTCCCCCGGAAGAGAAGTAGAAATATACTGCAGAAAAAAATTATTTTACGTAAATACATGTAGTTGATATTACACTATCGTCATACTTTAAAAGTACGAAAGGAATATCTGCAACCAACAAACTTCAACAGTCAACAGAACCCACAGCCCGAAGATGGCTGTGGGTTCTGTTTCTTATAAATCATTCCATTCTGTTTTGTCTTGAAAAACCAGAGGGAGAGGTTATTGCAGCCTCTCCATCGTCCCTTTGCACAATCGAGTAAGCTGACGCCTACTCGATTGGTATACTTTGTACACCATCTCGCTTGACAGCTCGATGATGTACATTCGCCAAATGCAGATCCTTGTGCAAGCACAAATCTGCACTTGGCTCATCGTATACACAAAAAAATGGATGCAGGAGAAACTCTCCCACATCCATCTTCTAATTTTGCATTTAAGCCTGCGGTCCAGCAGATACAAGTGCTTTACCAGCAGCATTTCCTTCGTATTTAGCGAAGTTCTTAACGAATCTTGCAGCAAGATCCTTAGCTTTTTCTTCCCATTCAGAAGCATCAGCATATGTGTCGCGAGGATCAAGGATTCCTGAATCAACGCCCGGAAGTTCTGTAGGTACTTCAAAGTTGAAGTAAGGAATTTTCTTGGTCGGTGCATTTAAGATGTCTCCGTTCAGGATTGCATCGATGATACCACGAGTATCTTTGATAGAGATACGTTTTCCTGTTCCGTTCCATCCTGTGTTAACGAGGTAAGCTTTTGCTCCGCTCTTTTCCATCTTCTTAACAAGTTCTTCTGCATATTTTGTCGGATGCAGTTCAAGGAATGCCTGTCCGAAGCAAGCAGAGAATGTTGGTGTCGGTTCTGTGATTCCACGTTCTGTACCGGCAAGCTTAGCTGTGAATCCAGACAGGAAGTAGTACTGTGTCTGTTCCGGCGTCAGTACAGATACCGGTGGAAGTACTCCGAAAGCGTCTGCAGACAGGAAGATTACATTCTTAGCTGCCGGTGCAGAAGAAACCGGACGTACAATATTTTCAATGTGGTTAATCGGATAAGATACACGTGTATTTTCTGTTACACTCTTATCAGCAAAATCAATTTTTCCTTCAGCATCAAGAGTTACGTTCTCAAGAAGAGCGTCACGTCTGATTGCGTTGTAGATATCTGGTTCAGATTCTTTGTCAAGGTTGATAACCTTAGCGTAGCATCCACCTTCAAAGTTGAATACACCGTTGTCATCCCAGCCATGTTCATCATCACCGATGAGGAGACGCTTCGGGTCTGTAGAAAGTGTAGTTTTACCTGTTCCTGAAAGACCGAAGAAGATAGCTGTGTTTTCGCCGTTCAGATCAGTGTTTGCTGAGCAGTGCATAGCAGCGATTCCCTTAAGTGGGAGGTAGTAGTTCATCATAGAGAACATACCTTTCTTCATCTCTCCGCCGTACCATGTATTAACGATAACCTGTTCTTTGCTTGTGATATTGAATAAAACAGCTGTTTCAGAGTTAAGTCCAAGTTCTTTGTAGTTTTCAACTTTTGCTTTAGAAGCGTTGTATACTACGAAGTCAGGCTCGAAGCTTTCAAGTTCTTCAGCTGTTGGCTTGATGAACATGTTTGTTACAAAATGAGCCTGCCAAGCAACTTCAACGATGAAACGGATTGCCATACGTGTATCTTTGTTAGCGCCGCAGAATGCATCTACAACATAAAGTTTCTTGTTAGAAAGTTCTTTCTTGGCGATCTCCTTTACAGCTTCCCATGCTTCCTGTGAAGCCGGATGGTTGTCATTCTTATATTCGTCTGAAGTCCACCATACAGTGTCTTTAGAGTTTTCATCAACTACGATGAATTTGTCTTTAGGGGAACGTCCGGTGTATACACCTGTCATTACGTTCACAGCACCGAGTTCGCTGACCTGACCTTTTTCAAATCCCTCAAGACCTGCTTTTGTTTCTTCTTCAAACAGTAATTCGTAAGAAGGGTTGTGCACGATTTCTGTTGTTCCAGTAATACCATACTTGCTTAAATTGATTTCTGCCATTGCAATTAACCTCTTTCTCCTAATTCTAGTTAAATGGTTAAATGATAAAAGCTGTGAGCGCAGATTTTATCATCTGATGAAGTAAAATTCTTCACCCATTTACCATAATTATACATAATTACGCAATAAAATCAATAAAAAACCAATATTTCTTAAAAAAATTGTTTAAAAAATAACGAAATACGAAAAAGAAAAAGGCAGTCCACTTTGGACTGCCCTAAAATTATTGTATATCCTGCAAAATATAAAGAAAAAATCTGTCAGGATTTCTTCCCGGGAGGTCTGCTTAGTCGTCAGTTTCCAACGAGTCAGACGTATGTTCGCGGTAATTCTCCGGAAGATACAGATGAACTGTCTCAATCCGGTTTTTATCGAGCTTTTCTACGACCATACGGATTCCGTCTTCGGTGGAAACAGAGTCACCGGCTTTTGGAAGACGATCCAGCTTTTCGATGATAAAGCCTCCGAGAGAATCATAATCTTCCGATTCCAGATTCAGATCCAGGGAATCATTGAGATCGTCAAGATTGGTAGAACCTTCAATAATATATTCGTGTTTGCCTACCGCTTTGATATTTTCTTCTTCATTCTCATCATATTCATCGTGGATTTCGCCAACAATCTCTTCAAGGATATCTTCCAGGGTGATCAGACCGGATGTTTCACCGTATTCATCCAGGACAATTGCGATATTGAAAGAGGCCTGGCGCATTTCAACAAGAAGCTCGGAAATGCTCTTGTATTCATAAGTGAAGTAGGCTTCACGGAGAATGTCTTTAATCTGGAACTCACTTTTCTTACTGTCATAAAGAAGAAGATCTTTCATATTGATCGTTCCGACAACATTATCTTTTGTCTCCTGGTAAACCGGAAGACGGGTGAATTTGTCTTCCCGGAACAGGTCGATCAGTTCGTCGTAACTGCTGTCAATATCAGCAAAAGTTACGTTGACACGGGGAACCATGACGTCTTTGGCAATGGCATCACCGAGATCAAACACATTGTAGATCATCTCTTTTTCATCTGATTCGATCACGCCGTCCTGATGGCTGACATTTACCACACTTCGGAGTTCAGCTTCGGTCATGGTATTGTCTTTGGCATTCGGATCGATGCGAAGAAGCATCAGAAGACCGGTGGAGAGACCGTTTACAATGAAGATAAACGGAGTCATGATCTTCATGAAAATATTGATAACCGGTGCGTAGAAAAGAGACATCTTCTCAGCATGAATGGTTGCCATCGTCTTCGGAGTAATCTCTCCGAAAAGGATGATGAGAAGCGTCATAAGCCCACTTGCGATCGCGACGGCGGTTCCACCAAGGCGGTATGCGATTGTGGTGGCAAGGGAAGCTACCGCAGTATTAACAATGTTGTTGCCGATGAGGATCGCGCTAAGCATTTTACCTGAATTCTCAGTTACGGCAAGTACGGTGCTGGCACGCTTGTTACCCTCGTCTGCAAGGGCACGCATCCGGATTTTGTTGTAGGTTGTAAGTGCTGTCTCGGCTGACGAAAATATGCCGGATAAGAGCAGCAGGACTAGCAAAATAAGTATTTGCGAGACACTCGAGTCCACAGTTAAAAATCACTCCTTTTTGAAAATATTGATAAAATTTCTATGTTATGCCTTACTATATCGCATTTCACTTAATTTTGCAAGAGCGCGTTGAACTTGCATATTTTTTGGTGTATCATATGATGTAAGTGCCAAAATTTATTTTTGACACTTACGTCATATGAGGATGATATTAAAACGTGCTTTGGCACGTAGTAACTTCTATTTGGCGGGAGGTCCAATGGCAATTTCCTGTTAAATAAAAAGAGAAGAATGGCATAGAATATTTATAGATACTAGGAGAAGAGAATGGAACAGAATTTTGAGACATGTTTGTATAATGTGGTCGATGCAGCCAAAATACAGAAGGATGAACCGATGAAGAAGCATACAACCTTCCGGATCGGTGGTCCGGCAGATTATTTTATCATGCCATCGAATGAAAAGGAACTGGCAGAGACAATTCGGGTGTGCCGGGGATTTTCGATACCTATATATATAGTAGGAAATGGAAGCAACCTTCTGGTTGGAGACAAAGGCTTCAGAGGAGCGATTATCCAGCTTTATAAGAGTATGGGAACATTTCAGGTAGAAGGAAATCAGATCACGGCGCAGGCAGGATGTTCGCTTGCGCAGATTGCAAATGCAGCACTTGATGCAGCACTGACCGGATTTGAGTTCGCAGCAGGTATTCCGGGAACGCTTGGCGGAGCGGTTGTGATGAACGCCGGCGCGTATGGCGGAGAGATGAAGGATGTACTGACGAGTGTCAGGGTTATGACAGAAGAGGGCGAGATCATGGAGCTTCCGGCAGAAAAACTGGGACTCGGATACCGTACAAGCATTATCCCGGAGAAAAGATATATCGTTTTGGGTGCCGTGATTTCGCTTACAGAAGGCAAAAAAGAAGAAATAAAAGCGCAGATGGATGACCTCCGTCAGAAGCGGGTATCGAAGCAGCCGCTGGAGTATCCGAGTGCAGGCAGCACCTTTAAGCGTCCGGAAGGATATTTTGCAGGAAAACTGATCCAGGATAGTGGTCTGAAAGGATTTACAGTAGGTGGAGCACAGGTTTCTGAAAAACACAGTGGATTTGTGATCAATAAAGGAAATGCGACGGCGGCTGATGTGATGGAGCTGATCCGGCAGGTAACAGCGAAAGTGAAAGAAGATACCGGTGTTACAATGGAACCGGAAGTGAAACAAATAGGAGAATTTTAGGGATGAGATTCGTAATTGTAACGGGAATGTCCGGAGCAGGGAAAAGTACAACTTTGAAAATGATGGAAGACATGGGATATTTCTGTGTGGATAATATGCCAATTCCTTTAATGACAAAACTGACAGAACTTTTGATCGTTCCAAATGGTGAGATCACGAAAATCGCTTTGGGACTTGATATTCGCAGTGGACAGAATCTGCGTGCATTGGACCAGGTTCTGGACGAACTTGAAAAAGCTAAGATACCACTGGAGATTCTTTTCCTTGAATCGAATGATGATACACTGGTGAAAAGATATAAAGAGACAAGAAGGAACCACCCACTCTCAAAGGGCGGCAGAATTGAGAACGGGATTGCCAAAGAACGTAAGAAAATTGCCTTTTTAAAAGAAAGGGCAGATTATATCCTGGATACAAGCCGGATGCTGACCAGGGAGCTGCGCAGTGAACTGAACCGTATTTTTGCCGAGAATAAAGAATACAAGAATCTGTACATTACTGTGTTATCTTTCGGATTTAAATATGGAATTCCGAGTGATGCAGACCTGGTATTTGATGTCAGATTCCTTCCGAATCCGTATTATATTGATGAACTTCGCCCGCAGAGTGGCAATGACAAGCCGGTCAGGGATTACGTGATGAATAACGATATTTCAAAAGAATTCCTGAAGAAGCTGGTCGACATGGTTGAGTTCCTGATTCCGAACTATGTTGCAGAAGGAAAGAACCAGCTTGTGATCGCAATCGGATGTACCGGCGGAAAACACCGCTCCGTGACACTTGCCAATGAGTTGTATGAACGGCTGTCTGTGGCAGAGAAAGAGTACGGTGTAAGAAAAGAGCATCGTGATATCGAGAAAGATGCAATTACGAAAGCAAAATAGGTGATAGTATGTCTTTTTCTGGAAATATTAAAGAAGAAATATCGCGTCAGCTAAGTCCTGCAAGACATTGCCAGATTGCAGAACTTGCAGCGATCATCAGTATGTGTGGGGCTGTCATGATCGACAGCAGAGGTCATGCAGCACTTAAGATTCATACGGAAAATCTGGCAGTTGCAAGAAAAAGCTTTACTTTATTGAGAAGAACGTTTAATATAGTGGTTGATATCGCTATTCGGGTGAACCGGGAAAAAGGCAGCAGCTACTATTATATAGTTGTAAAAAAACACGAAGATGCTATCAGGGTGCTTCAGGCGGCAAAACTGCTCAATCCTTATGGAGACGTGGAAGAAGAGCTTTCTGTAGTAAAGAATGTCGTGATTCAGGAGACTTGCTGTAAGCGGTCTTTCCTGCGTGGCGTTTTTCTTGCATCGGGATCCATGAGCGACCCGGAGAAGTCCTATCATTTTGAAATTGTCTGTGCGTCGATGGGAAAAGCGCAGCAGATTCAGAAGATAATGAGATGCTTTGCTCTGGACGCAAAGATTGTATCAAGGAAGAAATCATTTGTGGTTTATCTGAAAGAAGGAGCTCAGATCGTGGATGTGCTGAATGTGATGGAGGCACATCAGTCACTGATGGAGTTGGAGAATATCCGTATATTGAAAGATATGAGGAATACGGTGAATCGAAAAGTGAACTGCGAGACTGCGAATATCAATAAAACGGTTTCCGCTGCTGTAAAGCAGATCGACGATATAAGGTATATTGAGGAAACAAAAGGACTCGATAAGCTGCCGGAAGGATTGAAGGACATGGCCCTTACAAGACTTACATATCCGGAGGCATCTTTAAAAGAGTTAGGCGCACTTCTGCAAAATCCGGTAGGCAAGTCCGGAGTGAACCACAGATTGCGCAAGTTAAGTGAAATGGCGGAAGAGATAAGGGCTAAGCAAGGAGGAACATTATGATCAAAAAACCTGTTAAGATTCAATTGTCCGAGGGATTAGACGCCAGACCGATTGCACTTCTTGTTCAGGAAGCTAGTCAGTATTCAAGTTCGGTATATATCGAAGTTGACCAGAAGCAAGTCAATGCAAAGAGCATTATGGGGATGATGAGTCTGACACTGATGCCGGGAGAGGAAATCACCGTTGTTGCGAACGGAACAGATGAAAAGGAAGCAGCAGCTGGTATCGAAAGGTTTCTTGTGAACGTTAAGAACAGATAATTGCATAAAACTTTGAAGAGTCTGCCGAAAGCAGGCTCTTTATGCTATAATGCATGTATCCGTAAGGAGCTGTGGGGACAGCCCTTATAGAGAAAAGAACAGATAACAGGAGGACGGACGTATGAAAAAAGCATTGTTTATTTATAATCCGAATGCAGGAAAGGGACTTTTAAAACCGAAGCTTTCTGATATTATTGACATTATTGTAAAAGCAGGATATGAAGTGGTTGTATATCCGACGCAGAAATATAAAGACGCTTATTATAAAGTAAAGACATTTACAGAGGAGTATGACCGTGTGATCTGCAGTGGTGGTGACGGAACACTTGATGAGGTCGTAACCGGAATGATGAAGAGAGAAAAAAAGATTCCGGTCGGTTACATCCCGACAGGAACGACCAACGACTTTGCGAGCAGTCTCCATATCCCGAAGAATCTTCTCCAGGCGGCAAGTACAGCTGCAGGGGGGAAAGAATTTCCCTGTGACATCGGACGGTTTAACGGAGATGTGTTCGTGTACATTGCAGCATTCGGACTCTTCACGGATGTATCTTATGAGACAAAGCAGGAAATGAAGAATGTTCTGGGACATCTGGCATATGTGCTGGAAGGAGCAACCAGAATTTTTGATATCCCGTCATATAAATTAAAAGTGACACATGACGGAGAAACGATTGAGGACGAATTTATTTATGGTATGGTGACGAATTCCAGATCTGTTGGCGGTTTCCGTAATATGATCGGGAAGAATGTGGTTTTTGATGACGGAGAATTTGAGGTTACCCTGATCCGGACACCGAAGAACCCGCTCGCGCTTCAGGAGATCATTGGGGCGCTTCTGAGCAGCCAGATCAATACGAAGCACATTTATTCATTTAAGACAGGTGAGATTCATTTTGAATCAGTGGAAGAGATCCCATGGACGCTGGATGGAGAGTTCGGTGGGGAACACGACAGTGTCTGCATCAAGAACGCGAAACAGGCACTTAAAATCGTAGTTCCGGAAGAGGAACAGTAAAAAAATAAAAAAAGGTCTTGTCAAATGAAAAGAAGTACGTTATACTAAGCAAGTGAGTTAGCCAGACAGCTAATGAACATACATCTGGCCCCCTGGTCAAGCGGTCAAGACGCGACCCTCTCACGGTCGAATCAGGGGTTCGATTCCCCTGGGGGTCAGCCTATAAAAGCCTTTAACAGAGAAGTGGAGGAATACAAAATGTTAGTTTCAGCAACAGAGATGTTAAAAAAAGCAAAAGCAGGTCATTATGCAGTAGGACAGTTTAATATCAACGATCTTGAATGGACTAAAGCAGTTCTGACTGCAGCTGAGGAATTAAGATCACCGGTTATTCTTGGTGTGTCTGAAGGCGCAGGAAAGTACATGGCTGGATACAGAACAGTTGTAGGAATGGTAAATGGAATGATCAAAGAAATGGACATTTCGGTTCCGGTTGCACTTCATCTTGATCATGGTAGCTATGAAGGCTGCCTGAAATGTATAGATGCAGGATTCTCATCAGTTATGTTTGACGGATCTCATTATCCGATCGAAGAAAACATTGAGAAGACTACAGAACTTGTTAAACTTTGCCATGGAAAAGGACTTTCTATCGAAGCAGAAGTTGGTTCTATCGGTGGAGAAGAAGATGGTGTTGTAGGAATGGGCGAATGCGCAGATCCTAAGGAATGCAAGATGATTGCAGACCTTGGCGTTGATTTCCTTGCAGCAGGTATCGGTAACATTCATGGAAAATATCCGGCAAACTGGAAAGGACTCAGCTTTGAGACTCTTGCAGCAGTTCAGGAGCTCACAGGAGAACTTCCGCTCGTACTTCACGGAGGTACAGGAATTCCGGATGATATGATTAAGAAAGCAATTGACCTTGGAGTTTCTAAGATCAATGTTAATACAGAATGTCAGCTGGTATTCGCAGAAGCTACCCGCAAATACATTGAAGCAGGAAAGGATCTTGAAGGAAAAGGATACGATCCACGTAAACTTCTGAAACCGGGCGCAGATGCAATCGTTGAAAAAGTAAAAGAGAAAATGATTCTGTTCGGTTCTGACGGAAAAGCTGAATAGTCTGATTTTTGATAATATCATGGACAAAGGCGTCCGAAGAAAACGGTATAAAAGGAGTTTTGCGTAAGTGCAAGACTCCTTTATTTGAATCAAAAAACGACCGTTTTATATAAGTAGTAGAAAATGAGTAGTAGAAAAGAGAGGTACATGGGATGAGCGAATGGATTAGTGTAGCAGAAATATTTGGAGAAAACGTCTTCAATGATGCTGTTATGCAGGAAAGACTTCCGAAGAAGACTTACAAAGAGCTGAAAAAGACGATCGAAGAAGGTAAAGAGCTTCAGGCTGCAACAGCAGACGTTATTGCACATGAGATGAAAGAGTGGGCGATTGAAAAGGGTGCCACTCACTATTCGCACTGGTTCCAGCCTCTTACAGGAGCAACAGCTGAAAAGCATGATTCGTTTATTTCAGCACCGAAGTCAGATGGAAAGATCCTGATGGAGTTTTCGGGAAAAGAGCTGATCAAAGGAGAACCGGATGCATCTTCCTTCCCGTCAGGAGGACTGCGTTCCACATTTGAAGCAAGAGGTTATACAGCGTGGGATTGTACATCGCCTGCATTTGTTAAAAAGAGTCCGGATGGGAAAAGATCGATTTTATATATACCGACGGCATTTTGTTCCTATACCGGAGAAGCATTGGATCAGAAGACACCTCTTCTTCGCTCTATGGAAGCAATCAACAAACAATCCATCCGTCTTCTGCGTCTTTTTGGAAACACAACGTCCCAAAAGGTTACACCATCTGTTGGAGTTGAGCAGGAATATTTCCTGGTAGACAGAGAAAAATATCTTAAGAGAAAGGATCTTGTATTTACAGGACGTACATTATTCGGAGCAAATCCTCCGAAGGGACAGGAACTGGATGACCATTATTTTGGTGCGATCCGTGAGAGAATTGCAGCATTTATGACTGATGTCAATGAAGAACTCTGGAAGATGGGTGTAGCTGCAAAGACACAGCACAACGAAGTGGCACCTGGACAGCATGAGCTTGCGCCGATCTATGCACAGTGCAACGTAGCAGTTGACCATAATCAGCTGATCATGGAGACGCTGAAGAAAGTGGCATATCGCCATAATCTTCAATGCCTGTTACACGAAAAGCCGTTTGAAGGTGTAAATGGTTCCGGAAAGCATAATAACTGGTCACTGGTTACAGATGATGGGATCAACATTCTGGATCCGGGAAAGACACCTCATGATAATATTCAGTTCCTTTTGGTTCTGACCTGTATTCTCCGTGCAGTAGACCTGCATGCAGACCTGCTCCGTGAATCTGCTTCTGACGTAGGAAACGATCACAGACTTGGAGCAAATGAAGCACCGCCGGCAATTATTTCCGCATACCTCGGAGAACAGCTTGAAGACGTGCTTGCACAGCTTATTGATACCGGAGAAGCTGCACACAGCTTAAAAGGCGGCAAATTACATACCGGTGTAAGTACACTTCCGGATTTTGCAAAGGATGCAACTGACAGAAACCGTACTTCACCATTCGCATTTACAGGAAATAAATTTGAGTTCCGTATGGTAGGATCCAGAGACTCGGTGGCAGCACCGAATGTAGTATTAAATACAATCGTGGCTGAGTCCTTCTCTGATGCCTGCGATGTACTCGAAAAAGCAGAAGATTTTGATCTTGCAGTCCATGATCTGATCAAGGAATATGCATCCAAACATCAGAGAATCGTATTCAATGGCAACGGATATTCTGATGAGTGGGTGAAGGAAGCCGAAAGAAGAGGACTTCCGAATATTAAGACCATGGTAGAGTCTATTGAATGTCTGACATATGACAATGCGGTTGAAATGTTTGAAAAATTCGATGTATTCAGCCGTGCAGAACTGGAATCCCGTGCAGAGATCAAATATGAGGCATACTCAAAGGCAATCAACATTGAAGCACGTTCCATGATCGATATCGCAAGCAAGCATATTATTCCGGCTGTGATCCAATATGTAACTTCGCTGGCTAATTCGATCAACCAGGTAAAACAGGCAAGCGCTGCAGCATATACAGGTGTACAGGAAGAGCTTCTTGTACAGTCGGCTGATCTTTTGAAAGACACAAAAGAAGCACTCAGAGCACTGGAAACTGTTGTGGCAGAAGTACCGGAGACAGAAGGAAAAGAACAGGCATTCTTCTTCATGCAGAAAGTTGTACCGGCAATGGAAGCTTTAAGAAAACCAGTGGATGAACTGGAAATGATCGTCAACAAGAATATGTGGCCGATGCCTTCTTACGGAGATCTGTTGTTCGAGGTCTAAGAAGTGGCTGGTATAAATGTTGAAAAAGAAGTTGAAAACTTATGAAGTTTTGTGAAAATATACACAAATTAAAAAATTGGTCTTGAAATTTGAAAGAAAAAAGAGTATCGTAAATGTATCTTAAATAACAGAGATCACAATGAACGAGGAAGTTCCACAAAGTGGAGCTTCTTCGTTTTTTTGCGTTAGAGAAAGGAAGGTAATTATGAGTAGTGAATGGTTAAGCGTGGCAGAAATTTTTGGCGAAGATGTTTTTAACGATGCAGTAATGCAGGAGAGACTTCCGAAAAAAGTATACAAAAAATTAAAACAGACAATTGAAGAAGGAAAAGAGCTGGATCTTGAGACAGCAGATGTAATTGCACATGAGATGAAAGAATGGGCAATCGAAAAAGGTGCAACCCATTATACACACTGGTTCCAGCCACTGACAGGAGTTACTGCTGAAAAGCATGATTCCTTCATCTCAGCTCCGCTTCCAAGCGGAAAGGTTCTGATGAGCTTTTCCGGAAAAGAACTGATCAAAGGGGAGCCGGATGCTTCTTCTTTCCCGTCAGGCGGACTTCGTGCTACATTTGAAGCAAGAGGATATACAGCATGGGATTGTACATCACCGGCATTTGTAAGAAAAGATGCAGCCGGAGCGATCCTTTGCATCCCGACAGCATTCTGCTCTTACACAGGTGAGGCACTGGATGAAAAAACACCGCTTCTCAGATCTATGGAAGCAATCAACAAAGAATCCATCAGACTGCTTCGCCTGTTCGGAAATACAACATCAAAGAAAGTAACACCTTCTGTAGGACCGGAGCAGGAATACTTCCTTGTTGATGCAAAGAAATTCTTACAGAGAAAAGACCTTATTTACACAGGACGTACACTTTTCGGAGCAATGCCGCCGAAAGGACAGGAGCTTGACGATCACTACTTTGGAACGATCCGTCAGAGGGTTGCTTCCTATATGAAAGATGTCAACGAAGAATTATGGAAACTCGGCGTTGCAGCAAAGACACAGCACAACGAAGTAGCACCTGCACAGCACGAACTTGCACCGATCTATGCAGAGGCCAATATTGCAGTGGATCACAACCAGATCATCATGAAGACATTGAAAAAGGTAGCATGCGAGCATGGACTGAAATGTCTGCTTCACGAGAAACCGTTTGCAGGAGTCAACGGATCTGGTAAGCATAACAACTGGTCTATCACAACAGATGACGGAATCAATATGCTGGATCCGGGAAAGACACCTCATGAAAATGTACAGTTCCTTCTGGTACTGGCATGTATCCTGAAAGCAGTTGATGTACACGCAGATCTGCTTCGTGAATCGGCTGCCGATCCGGGAAATGACCACAGACTTGGAGCAAACGAAGCACCGCCGGCAATCATCTCTATCTTCCTTGGAGAACAGCTTCAGGACGTTGTAGAACAGCTTCTCAGTACAGGTGAGGCAACACACAGCCTGAATGGTGGAAAGCTGCAAACAGGTGTAACAACCCTTCCGGATCTTACAAAGGATGCAACCGACAGAAACAGAACTTCACCATTTGCATTTACCGGAAATAAATTTGAATTCCGTATGGTAGGTTCCCGCGATTCCATTGCAGGATCAAACGTAGTACTGAATACAATCGTAGCAGAGGCATTTGCAGAGGCATGCGATGTCCTGGAAAAAGCAGATGATTTTGATACAGCTGTACACAGCCTGATCAAAGAATATCTGACAGATCATCAGAGAATTATCTTCAACGGCAACGGATATTCTGACGAATGGGTAGCTGAAGCAGAAAAGAGAGGACTTCCGAATATCAAGTCCATGGTAGAAGCAATCCCGGCACTGACAACTGACAAAGCGGTAGAACTGTTCGGAAAATTTGGTGTATTTACCAAGGCAGAGCTGGAATCCCGTGCAGAGATCAAATACGAGAACTATGCAAAGGCAATCAATATCGAAGCAAAGGCCATGATCGATATTGCTGCAAAACAGATCATTCCTGCAGTTGTAAAATATACAAAAGAGCTTGCAGATACGGTTCTTGCAGTAAAAGAAGCCGGAGCAGATGCATATGTACAGGCTGAAATGCTTGCTGACATCTCAGGACTTCTGACAGAAACAAAGGCTGCCCTTAAGAAACTGGAAGCAGTCACAGAAGAAGCAGCAGGAAAAGAAGAAGGAAAAGTACAGTCTGAATTCTATCACTTCAGCGTAGTTCCGGCTATGGAAGGACTCCGTACACCGGTAGATGAACTGGAAATGATCGTGGATAAAGAAGTATGGCCAATGCCTTCTTACGGAGATCTTTTATTTGAAGTTTAGAAAATACATATAAAATACTTATAGAAATTTAAGAACCTTAGACTTGGAAAGAAGCAGAAATTATGCTACTCTAAGTCTGAGGTTCTTTTCTATATCCGGAAATTTATTTCCGGATATAGAAAGCCTCCGGCGGGATGTGCACTGTGATACAGGGAAGATGTTGCGGGTAATGATCACAGGCACATTTTTGTATCAGAATGATGTTGGGGTCAAAAGGTATTTTGACCCCTTTGATACCAGATTGCTACGTGTTTTGCATTCTCACAATCCTCAAAAACATTCGTAATCCGCTCATTTTTCTTTGAAAAATGGCTACTTACTCATGTTTTTGACCCTGGTATCATCAGAATATAATTATAAACAATGAAATAATGAGAATAGAGGAGAAAGAAAGATGACGAAAGCAGAGTTCCTTGAAAAACTGAGAATTGAACTTTCTTCCGGTGTGACACCACAGGTGCTGCAGGAGAATCTGAACTACTACGGCCAGTATATTGATGATGAGATCCGAAAAGGAAGAACGGAAAGTGAGGTACTGGCGGAACTTGGAGATCCGTGGATTCTTGCGAAGACGATCGTGGATGCGCAGAGAGAAGAAAGTGTAGAAGATGTGATCTATGATTCGGATGGAAGGACCTACAGAGGCAACAGCAGCACAGAAGAAAGCAGCAATATCCATGTGTGGAGCCTGGATAGCTGGTGGAAGAGACTTCTGCTGATTCTTGTGGTTGTGGCTGTGATCGTTGTGATCTTTGCGGTGATAAGTGGGATTGTAAGCCTGATCGCACCGGTACTGATTCCTTTTCTGGTGATCATACTGCTGGTCAGAATGCTGAGAAGGCGATGGTAATTAAAAAAGCCGGATGTATAAGATTCTTCTGCAATGAAAAGAAGCTTATGCCTCCGGCTTTTTGATTATATGTTCTATATGGCAGGTTCAAGTACTTAAAAAGGATCTGCCTGTTATATAACGTTAAACGCTCGATAGGGGAGCTATCGAGCGTTTGAGGGGAGTATAAATAATTAATAAGGGGTTGTAGAAAATAAATCTCTACACGACAAAGTATAATATAAACCGATTTAAAAATCAAGATAAAAATAAAAATGTATAAAAATACGAAAAGGATAGATACTATGTTTGTACAAAAAAATGTCAGGAGGAATTATCAATGGCAAAAAATTATAATGCTTCAGAAAACAGTACAAACAAAAATTCATATGGATCCAATAAGAATGCGTATGCTGAAAATGCTTCCGGCAAGAATCAGTCAAATAAAAATTCAGGCAATAAAAATGCATCCGGTAAAAATACGACTAACCGGAATGCAAAGAATGCATATGAATCAGACCGTAATGCATATGACAGCTCAAAGTCCTGCCATAACGAAAGTGATAAGTATTAAAAAGTGAAAAGCAGTTAAGAATGAAAAAGCAGCGGTTTGGATTCCGCTGCTTTTCTATTTTTGGTGTAGCAATCTGGTTCCTTAAAAAAATTTGTGGTACAAGCGCACTACTTGACAAAAGGCAACTGAAAAACGTAATATAGTTTATAACAGATTGCAGAGTAGAGAAAGGAAAAGGAATGGAAAAAATGGAGCTGATAGCACCCTGCCATTTCGGAATGGAAGCTGTTCTGAAGCGGGAAGTGCTGGATTTAGGATATGAGATATCAACAGTAGAAGACGGAAGAGTATGCTTCTGGGGAGATGCACAGGCGATTTGCGATGCGAACGTGTTCCTTCGGACAGCAGAAAGAATTCTTCTTAAGGTTGGTTCGTTTAAAGCAGAGACATTTGATGAATTATTTGAGAAAACAAGAGTACTTCCGTGGGAGAATTATATTCCGAAGAACGGAAAGTTCTGGGTGACGAAGGCTGCATCTGTAAAGAGTAAGCTGTTCAGCCCGTCAGATATTCAGTCGATCATGAAAAAAGCCATGGTAGAAAGGCTGAGACGGATCTACGGGATAGAATGGTTCCAGGAGGATGGACCGGCTTACCCGATCCGTGTATTTCTGATGAAAGATATCGTGACGATCGGGATAGATACCTCCGGCGTATCTTTACATAAGAGAGGTTATCGTCAGATGACCGTAAAGGCACCGATCACAGAGACACTGGCATCCGCACTGATCATGCTGACACCGTGGCACAAGGACCGGATCCTGGTAGACCCTTTCTGCGGAAGTGGAACATTTCCAATCGAAGCGGCTTTGATGGCAGCTAATATTGCACCGGGGATGAACCGTTCCTTTACAGCAGAAGAATGGGTGAACCTGATTCCGAAAAAGGCATGGTATGATGCAATGGATGAGGCAAATGATGTGATCGACCGGAAGGTACAGGTTGATATTCAGGGATATGACCTGAATCCGGAGGCAGTAAAAGCAGCAAGACAGAATGCCAAAGATGCAGGCGTTGACCATCTGATCCATTTTCAGGAAAGAGCGGTAAAGGATTTAAGCCACCCGAAGAAGTATGGCTTTATCATTACAAATCCGCCGTATGGCGAGCGACTGGAGGATAAAAAGGATCTGCCGCAGTTATACAGAGAATTTGGTGAGAGTTTTAAAAAGCTGGATAGCTGGTCTGCATATATGATCACCAGTTACGAGGATGCAGAACGTTATTTCGGAAGAAAAGCAGATAAGAACCGGAAGATATATAATGGTATGCTGAAGACCTATTTTTATCAGTTTTTAGGTCCGAAGCCACCGAAACGCCCAAAAGAACCAAAACAGTAAGAGAAAGAAGAATTTACAGATGAAAATTATTTTTGCAACGGGTAATAAGAATAAAATGACAGAGATCCGCCAGATCTTGCGGGATCTGGGGATGGAGATCCTTTCTATGAAGGAAGCCGGGGTTGACATTGATATCGTAGAGGATGGAAAGTCCTTTGAGGAAAATGCGATGATCAAAGCCTCAGCGATCGCAGAGCTGCCGAAAGTGAGGGCGATGGATGCGATTGTGCTGGCAGATGATTCCGGACTGGAAATCGATTATCTGAATAAAGAACCGGGAATCTATTCTGCACGCTATGCGGGAACCGATACTTCGTATGATATCAAGAACAGCCTCCTGCTCTCAAGAATGAAGGGCGTACCGGACAAGCAGCGTACAGCAAGGTTTGTCTGTGCGGTGGCGGCAGTATTCCCGAACGGGGACAAAGAGGTTGTCCGTGGAACGATGGAAGGATGTATTGGTTACGAAATCGCCGGAGCAAATGGATTTGGCTACGATCCGATCTTTTTCCTGCCGGAATACGGTTGCACCTCGGCAGAGCTTGCACCGGAAAAGAAGAATGAACTCAGCCACAGAGGAGAAGCGCTTCGGATGATGAGACAGATCATGGAGAAAAAGTTATGAGAGTATTGATTATTAGTGATACACATGGAAGACATACTGCATTTGACCGGGCAATCATGGAAGCTGGAAAGATTGATTATCTGGTGCATCTCGGGGATACAGAGGGCGGAGAAGACTATATTGAGGCATTCTGCGGATGTCCGGCGTATATACTGGCTGGGAATAATGATTTCTTCTCACGCAATCTCCGGGAGATGGAGATTTATTTTGGCAAGAAAAAAGCATTTATGGCACATGGACACCAGTATTCGGTGTCTCTTGGTGTAGAGCGGATCCTGGATGAGGGAAGATCGAGAAATGCAGATATCGTGATGTTTGGTCATACACACAGACCGTATCTGAAAAAGTTTGGTGATATTACAGTGCTGAATCCGGGCAGTCTGGCATTTCCACGGCAGGAAGGCAGAAAAGGCAGTTATATTATTATGGAGATGGATCAGGACGGGAATGCGGAGTTTACGATTCATTATCTGGATTAGAGTAGGTGCACGTATTTTTGCTGAAAAAAGGGCAAAAATGCGTGTCTTTTACAAGAAAAAGAAAAATAAAAATTTCTTTAAAAAAATTCAAAAAACATGTTGACTTTTTGAAAACCTTGTAATATAATAACTTTTGTCGTCACGGAGATGACAAACAGATAAACAACGGGGTGTGGCTCAGCTTGGCTAGAGCGCCTGGTTTGGGACCAGGAGGTCGCAGGTTCGAATCCTGTCACCCCGATGTGATCTGCGGGTGTAGTTCAATGGTAGAACACCAGCCTTCCAAGCTGGATACGTGGGTTCGATTCCCATCACCCGCTTACACTGAGAATTCAGTGTTGTGTGTTTGTAGCTCAGTTGGATAGAGCAACGGCCTTCTAAGCCGTGGGTCGGGGGTTCGAATCCCTCCAAGCACGTTTATATGGTGGGTATAGCGCAGTTGGTTAGCGCGCCAGATTGTGGCTCTGGAGGCCCAGGGTTCGAATCCCTGTATCCACCCTTTAAATTATAATATTTGAAAGAAATGGCAAGCAGAAATGCTCGCATTTTTTTTATGATAGACATTGTAAGAGTGGATATCATAAAAGTCTCCGGCAGGATATGAGAGCTTTGGCAGATTACGGGATGCCATAAGTTAAGCGATTGTCGCAGGCGCGGGAATGTGCCATGGCGCATTCTATGTTAAGACATAAAGATAATGGGTCATCGCCAAGCGGTAAGGCACAGGACTTTGACTCCTGCACTCGCTGGTTCGAATCCAGCTGGCCCAGTTACGGGCGTGTAGCTCAGGTGGTAGAGCACTTGACTTTTAATCAAGTTGTCCGGGGTTCGAATCCCCGCACGCTCACTTATTTAGTCCCATGGTTATCTGTGGGACTAAAAAAATGCGGATGTGGCGGAACTGGCAGACGCGCTAGACTTAGGATCTAGTCTCTACGAGGTGCAGGTTCAAGTCCTGTCATCCGCATTTAGTTAAACATAATAAAACCAGTTATATATAGAAGTAATAGAGGAACCTTTACCAAAAAGGTTTCTTTTTTTGCTTTTTTTATGGATTTTAAGGAAAAAGCGGAAAAAGAAAAGAAGAAGCAGTATTTAGATATTTCTGTTGAAAATATCCGGATCGAGATCGTCTCTTTTACAGATTCCAACTATATGTTAATATAATCATATGAAGATGTTGGGACCCAAAGGTATTTTGACCCCTTTGATACCAGATTGCTACGTGCTTTGCACTCTCGCAATCCTCAAAAACATTCTCCTTTCGGAACATTTTCATCCAATGAAAGGAAGAACTTCTAAAAAAACAGGTGAAAAAGAAACTGGAGAATAATTAAAGCATGGATAAATGATAAACGGTGAGTACAGCTTTTATTGATTACATTGCGGCAATAAATACATGTAACAGGGAAATTTTAACAAAGTAAGAGGGACAAAAGAATGAAAATATTAAGTGTCACAGCGCAGAAGCCGGACAGTACCGGAAGCGGTATCTATCTGACGGAACTGGTCAGAGGATTTAAAAAAAAGGGAATCACCCAGTCAGTGATCGCGGGAGTTACAAAAGCTGATCAGGTATGTCTTCCGGAGGGGGTAAGCTTTTATCCGGTATATTTTGAATCGGAGCAGTTACCGTATCCGATCACGGGAATGTCGGACGAGATGCCTTATCCGAGTACCAGGTATTCAGACCTGACAGAGGAGATGACAGAAACGTTCCGGAAAGCATTTGGCGAGGTACTGAAAAAAGCAGTGGAGGAGTTGGATCCGGACGTGATCCTGTGTCACCATCTGTATCTCCTTACAGCGATTGTAAGAGAGCTGTTTCCTGATAAAAAGGTATATGGAGTATCCCATGGATCCGACCTGCGGCAGATCCGCAAGACAGAACAGAACCGGGAATACATTTTACAGAGAATTCCTGCGCTGGATGGGATTTTTGCATTGCATGAGGAGCAGAAAGAGATGATCTGCGGAATTTACGGGGAGCATATCAGAGAGAAGGTGCGGGTGATCGGAACCGGCTATAACAGTGATGTTTTCCGGCAGGAGATGGGGGCTTCACAGGGAGAAGAAAAAGAGCTGAGACTAATCTTTGCCGGAAAGATCTCAGAGAAAAAGGGTGTGAAAAGTCTGATCCGTTCGCTGGATTATCTGAAGGATTCCGGTCTTATTATTTCTCTGGAACTGGCAGGAGGTGCCGGGGATGAGGACGAATATCAGGAAATCCGGGAGCTTGCCGAAAAGTGTCCGTTTGCAGTTACCTTTGCCGGGAAGATCACACAGCAGGAGTTGGCGAAGAAGATGAATCAGAGTGATGTGTTTGTACTGCCATCTTTTTATGAAGGTCTTCCGCTTGTGATCATTGAGGCTCTGGCATGTGGTACCTATGTGATCTGTACAGATCTTCCGGGGATCAGGAATTGGATCGATCAAAATCTTCCGGATAATGGTGTGGTTTTTGTAGAGCCGCCAAAAAGAGTGAATGAAGATGAACCTGTGGAAGAAGAACTTCCGGTATTTGAAAAGAAACTTGCCGGAGCCATCGAAGGGATCGCAAAATATCCTGGATCAAAGCCGAAAAAGGAGCATCTGGAGCAGATTTCGTGGGACGGACTTTGTGTGCATCTTATGCAGATATTTGAGCAACAGAGTGTTTATCGGAAAACTCTATAATTGAATTTCTGCATGTAAATTATCAATTATTTTTTTGTAAAACAACATGTTAAAATGAAGAAAAGAGAAATGAAAAGGCATTTTAACAGGAGGTTATTAACAGTTGATAATTGATATGCATATGCATGAGATGCGTTATTCGGGGGACAGCTTTTTAAGATTGGAGAACATGGTAGAGATCGCAAAGCACAGAGGACTTGATGGAATCTGTATTACGGATCATGACAGTATGGGACTGAAGGAATTTGCGGCAGAGTATTCGGAGAAAACAGGATTTCCGATTTTTGTCGGAATTGAATTTTATTCCCTGCAGGGAGACATTGTAGCATTTGGAATTGAGGATTATCCAAAAGAGAGAATACCGGCACAGGAGTTTGTAGATCTGGTACAGGCACAGGGCGGTATGTGTTTCAGTGCCCATCCATTCCGCAATAATAACAGGGGACTGGAAGAGAACCTGAAGATTGTAAAGGGACTTGATGGAATCGAAGTGCTGAACGGCAGCACGCTTTACGAGGCAAATCGAAAGGCGGCAGAATATGCGGCTGAGCTTGGACTTGCAACAGTTGGATCAAGTGATTGCCATGTGCCGGAGAAGCTGGGACTTTATGCAACGTATTTTCCAAGAGAGATCCGTTCGGTACAGGAACTGATCCGGAGTGTAAAAAGATGCGAGACTCTTCCGGTGTATTATAAAGAGGGTGGATATTATCTCTGGGATATGAAAAATCCGATTGATGCGCCGTTTCACATTTACGAGCAGGAACAGATGGTGTGTGCCGGTTAACGTAAAAAATGAGAACAGATATGAAAAAATTAAACGCTTTTTTTATTGAAAGTGTGTTATTTCCATAGTATTATTAAGAGTGGAAATTAAGAGGGCTGGAATGTAATATTTCCAGCTTTCTTATTTAACAGGAAATTCTGTAGGAACTTCCTGCCGAATAAAAGACACTACGTGCCGGAGTATATTTTGAAGATTGCGAGAGTGCAAAGCACGTAGCAATCTGGTATCAAAGGGGTCAAAATACTTTTTGCCCCTAACATCTTTTCAATCACCAATTACAAGGAGGAACTAACATGAAAGACATAGTAATTTCAGATGCAGTAAAATATATCGGAGCAGATGATAAGGATCTGGATCTCTTTGAGAGCCAGTACATCGTTCCAAACGGAGTATCCTACAACTCTTATGTGATCCTGGACGAGAAGATCGCAGTTATGGATACGATTGATACGAGAAAGACAGACGAATGGAAAGAGAATCTGGAGAGGGTGCTGGATGGAAGAACACCGGATTATCTGGTTGTATCTCATCTGGAACCGGATCATGCCGGAAGCATCAAAGAATTTGCAGACAAATATCCGGAAGCCAAGATCGTGGCAAGTACAAAAGCTATTGCAATGCTTCCACAGTTCTTTGAAATCGCAGATCTGGCAGACCGTGCAGTTGCGGTAAAAGAAGGTGAAGAACTTTCCCTTGGAAGCCATACCCTTCAGTTCTTTATGGCTCCGATGGTTCACTGGCCGGAAGTTATGGTCGAATACGAAAAGTCTGAGAAGATTCTGTTCTCAGCAGATGGATTTGGTAAATTCGGTGCGCTGGATGCTGATGAGGACTGGTCTTGTGAAGCAAGAAGATACTACTTCAATATCGTAGGCAAATACGGTGCACAGGTACAGGCACTTCTGAAAAAAGCAGCGACTCTGGACATTCAGACGATTTGCCCGCTTCATGGACCGATCCTGAAAGAAAATCTGGGATACTATATCGGAAAATACATGACATGGAGCAGCTATGAACCGGAAGATGACGGGGTACTGGTTGCTTATGCATCGATCCATGGCAATACCAAGAAGGCAGCAGAGAAGATGAAAGAGATCCTGGAAGCCAAAGGTGCAAAGAAGGTAGCGATCACTGACCTTTCCAGAGATGATATGGCAGAGGCAATCGAGGATGCATTTCGCTATGACAAGCTGGTTCTTGCAGCAGCTTCCTATGATGCAAGTGTGTTCCCGTGCATGGAAACTTTCCTGAACAAACTGACCAATAAGAACTACCAGAACCGTAAGATCGCAATTATCGAGAATGGTTCCTGGGCTCCGACAGCAGCACGCGTGATGAAGAGTTATGTAGAGAAAATGAAGAAGATCACACTCTGCGAAAAGACTGTTACGATCAAATCTGCAATGAAAGATGCAGATGTAACTGCAATGGAAGAACTTGCAGATGAACTTCTTGCGTAAGAAACGGAAAGAATGAGATGATAAAGTTAAAAGAGACTACAATGAGGAAAACCTGGGTGGTATGTCTTCTTGCAATGGTCTGCTGTGCGTTATGGGGAAGTGCTTTTCCTTGTATCAAGGTTGGCTACCGGCTGTTTCAGATCGATTCAGCCGATACCGCCACGCAGATCCTGTTTGCAGGGTGCCGCTTTACGATTGCAGGCATTATGGTTATTTTGTTTGGATCGATCCTGCAGGGACGTTTTCTGAAAGCAGGGAAGGGAGATCTTCCGAGAATCGGAAAAATCTGTCTTTTACAGACGGTGGTCCAGTATTTTTTCTTTTATGTAGGACTTGCACATACGACCGGAGTCAAAGGATCGATCGTTGAGGCATCCAATGTATTCCTTGCAATCCTTGTTTCAAGCCTGATCTTTCATCAGGAGAAACTGGATCAAAAAAAAGTGCTCGGATGTATCGTCGGATTTGCAGGGGTGGTTCTGATCAATCTGAGCGGAAGCAATGTGGATATGAGCTTTAATCTGACCGGAGATGGATTTATTTTTATCTCTGCGATCGCTTATGCATTATCTTCTGTACTGATCAAGAAGTATTCAGCCAAATCTGATCCGGTGATGTTAAGCGGATATCAGTTTACTGCAGGCGGGCTCGTGATGATCCTGATCGGATTCGTGATGGGTGGAAGAATCCATACGGCAAGTATGCCGGCAATGATTCTTCTGATCTATATGGCGATGATTTCTGCAGTTGCATACACGCTGTGGGGAATCCTGTTGAAATACAATCCGGTATCCAAGGTATCGATCTTCGGATTTACGAATCCGGTATTTGGGGTGATCCTTTCCGCGATCATTTTGCGTGAGGGAAATGTATTCGGAATGAAAGACCTGATCGCACTGGTGCTGGTTTCTATCGGAATCCTGATTGTCAACTGGGCGAAACCGGTGGGAGAAAAAGAAAAAGGAATGAACTAAGATGGAACCTGTTTTAAAGGAGGACACCTGCAGCTGATACCGATTTTTGAACAGGAAAAGAAATAACAGGAGGCAGGTTATGGCAAATACAGCGAGCTGTTGTGACACCTGTACATTTTATATTTACGATGATGAATATGAATGTTACACGTGTGACAGAGACCTGGATGAGGATGAGATGATGCGGTTTCTGACGGATCAGCATTATCAGTGTCCTTACTACAGATCTGGAGATGAATACAGAGTCGTCAGAAAACAGATGTAAATTGTAGATGATGGAGTAGAAGTATAAAAAACACAGAATTTTGTAATGTGTCAGGTAATAGATGAATTTGTACTTGTTCCAAGAGGAGAAGCTGCGGAGAGGATAAATGGAACGATGACACTAAGTGAGACAGCGGCATTTATATATGAACATCTGGAGGAGGCTATAAAGGTGAGAGATAAAAAGGCAAATACAGTGAATGAGCAGGACAATCCACTTGGGTATGAAAAGGAATCAAAACTACTGGTTGGATTTGCGATTCCATGCATTATTTCTATGCTGGTAACAGCTCTTTACAATATTGTAGATCAGATTTTCATTGGCCAGGGTGTGGGAATGCTGGGAAATGCAGCAACGAATATTGCGTTTCCGCTTTCTACTTCCTGTACGGCAATCTCACTGCTGCTTGGAATCGGCAGTGCGACCAATTTTTCATTGAAGCTTGGTGCAGGAGAAGAAAAAGAATCTGCAGAGTATGCGGGAAATGGAATTTGCCTGATGGCAATTTTCGGTATTGCACTTTTTGCAGTAACGACGATTTTTCTGACTCCGATGCTGAAATCCTTCGGTGCCACATCGGAGGTACTTCCGTATGCACAGGAATATACACGGATCACGGCAATTGGCTTTCCATTTCTGATCGCAAATACGGGGATGAGTAAGCTGATCCTTGCGGATGGAAGTCCGCGGTATTCGATGACATCTATGCTGGTGGGTGCTATTGTAAATACAATTCTGGATCCGATTTTTATTTTTGGGCTGCATATGGGAATGAGGGGCGCAGCACTTGCTACGATCATAGGACAGATTGTTTCGTTCTGCATCAGTCTGCGGTATATGTTCCATTTTAAAACGATCCGGCTTACAAAGGAAAGTTTCCATATGACGGGAAGACATATCGAGAATATTTTCAAATTCGGTGCCAGTGCCTGCTTTAACCAGATTGCAATGACGATCGTACAGATCGTACTGAATAATACATTGTCGCATTATGGAGCACAGTCTGTATATGGCGGTGACATTCCGCTTGCCTGTGCCGGGATCATTACAAAAGTAAATATGATCTTTATGTCATTTGTTATCGGAATTTCCCAAGGAATCCAGCCGATTATCGGCTTCAACTATGGCGCAGAGAAGTATGAACGGGTACGGAAAAGCTACCTGCTCGCACTTGGAACTGCAACCGTTCTTTCCGGAATTGCATTTTTCTGTTTCCAGGTATTCCCGAGACAGATCATCAGCGTATTTGGTTCGGGAAGTGAGCTGTATTTTCAGTTTTCAGAGCGGTATTTCCGGATCTATATGTTCCTTACGCTTATCAATGGAATCCAGCCGGTTACATCGAACTTTTTCAACTCCATCGGAAAATCGCAGCTGGGTGTATTTATGTCCCTGACAAGACAGATTCTCTTTTTATTGCCGTTGATCGTGATCTTTCCATTGTTTATGGGAATTGACGGGGTTATGTATGCCGGACCAATTGCAGATGCGGCAGCAGCAATCGTCTGCGGATATTTCATGGTGAGGGAGCTTAAGGAACTTTCCTCGATGGATAGGAAGAAAAAAGAAGAATATGCAGCGCTGAGCTGATGAGAAAGACGGTTCTTTTATGGGAACTGTCTTTTTTATTAACAGGGAATAGGTTGGGATTGATTCAGAAAAGAATTTTGTATATACTGATTAGTGAAAAAAACGAAATGAGATGATGATGTGAACATAGCGATTGTAATTCCGGTCTTCCGGCCGGATGGAAGACTGAAAATGTGTATTGAAAGATTATTAAGACAGAGTGTGATGCCGGATCGTATATTACTGAATGTACTTTATGAGAACCCGGTAGACAGGGAAATTCCCGAAGTTTATATGGATGAGAGGATCGAGGTCCGATATACGCCAAAGGAAGAATATGACCGGGCAGGAAGCAGAGATACGATCCTGCGTGAGCTGGATTCGGATATTGTGATTTTTATGGTACAGACGGCGATACCGCAGAACCGGTATCTGGTAGAGAAGCTGACGGAGCCATTTAAAGAGGAGCGGACGGCGGTCGTGTATGGTCGGCATATGACAGATGATGAATGCAGTCCGATCGAGTGCTGTGTGAGACAGTTTAACTATCCGCCGAAAGGCATGACAAAGTCTTTGGAAGATGCCGGAAAGCTTGGAATCCGGACATTTTTTAATTCCAATGTCTGTGCGGCATACCGAAGAAGAGCATATCTGGAGACAGAAGGTTTTGGAAAACGGATGATTGCCGGAGAGGATATGCTTGCGGCGAGAAGACTTCTGGAAAAGGGCTGGCAGGCAGTTTATGCGCCGGAAGCTGAAGTGATTTATTACCGGAACGATGATTTGCACGGGCTCTGGAAACGCAACTTTGACATTGGGGTTGCACACGCAGAGCATCCGGAGATGATCGAAAATACAAAACCGGGTAAAGAAGGAGTGCGGTTGGTACGTGTAACCTCGGCACTGCTTAGACAGAATCATATGGAGGAATACCTGGGCGAAGTGCTGACACGTGGCATTGTTCGTTATCTGGCATATCAGTTTGGAAGAAACTATGAACGATTGCCGGAGGGAGTTGTTCGGAAATGTTCAGCTAATAAAGAATACTGGGAGAAAAAATAATGGGATATTTTTATTTTGCAAGACATGGACAGACTGTGTGGAATGTGGAAAATAAAATTTGTGGTGCGACCGATATCGAGCTGACAGAGCTTGGACATGAGCAGGCAATGGAGCTTGGAAGAAAGATTAAGGAAGAGGGCGTAAAGATTGACGAGATCCTGTATTCGCCACTTGTCCGGGCGAAGGAGACCGCGCGCCATATTTCGGAGGTGACAGGGATTCCGATGCGTGAGGAGATGCGCCTGAAGGAGCAGAATTTTGGAAAATATGAGTCCACTCCGAGAAATGGGGAGGAGTTCAAAAAGGCAAAACAGAACTTTATCAATCATTTTGAAGGCGGGGAGACAATGCTTCATCTGTGCCAGAGGATTTACAATCTTCTGGATGACATTCGAAAAGAAGCGGATGATAAGGTTTATCTACTGGTTGCACATAATGGAATTTCCAGAGTAATCCAGTCTTATTTTTATGATATGACGAATGAAGAGTTTGCGGCATTTGGAATTAAGAACTGCGAATTGAGGAAGTATGAATTTCCGGAGTAGGAGTAGCGTATGAAATTACTTGTTAAGCAGAGAGTTTTTTCATGGACAGATTCATATGATGTTTATGATGAGAATGAAAATGCGAAGTATTTTGTAAAAGCAGAGTTTTTGTCGCTTGGACACCGGCTGCATGTATATGATATGGCAGGGAACGAACTCGGGTTGATTAAAGAAAAAGTGATGTCATTACTTCCAGTGTTTGAAATTGAAGTGAATGGGCAGACACTTGGACGGATTGAAAAGCGTTTTACATTGTTTCGACCGAAGTATGATGTTGAGTTTAATGGATGGCATGTAGAAGGAGATTTCATAGGATGGAATTATGATATCTATGAAGCATGCAGTCCTGTGGTACATATTACAAAAGAATTACTCCACTGGGGAGATACTTATGTACTGGATTTTGCAAATCCGGCAGATGAATTGATGGGACTTCTTCTGGTAATTACAATTGATGCGGCAAACTGCATTCAAAATAATTGATGTAATTTAATGAAATGTAAAAAAAGTCAAAAAAAATATAAAAAACACTTGCCAAACCGGTTGGTATGTGATAAGATTCTTTTTGTTGACGCGGAAGTGTCGGAATGGCAGACGAGCTAGATTCAGGTTCTAGTGCTCGCAAGGGCGTGTGGGTTCAAGTCCCATCTTCCGCATAATAAAAGAAACCTCAGGTGATTCACCTGAGGTTTTCTTTTATTGTACCGAAGCGATCCCTGAACCCAGGGTTCAGGTCTTCGCTCCGCTACGGTCGGCGCAGAGCACTCGTCCACCGGACGAGTTGCGCCCCATCTTCCGCACAGATGTCTTGAATTAAATACATGAGAACATCGGATTGACAATCTCTTGTCAAGGTGCAATAATATCCGCGGAGGTAGTATTTGAAAACTACAAAACTATACTCTGACTGAATCACAACAATTTCATATCGAAATCGTTTCCGTCAACAGGTGACGGAGAAGGAGCTTATATTTATTAAGAGGTAAAATAAGACTCAGGGAATACGAAGAATAGCAGAAGCATTTGCAGGGAGAAGTATACCTTGATGATGCTTTTTTCATATAATAATTTGGAATTATGGAAAAAAGCATGGTTACACTCTATGTTTATGCTTATTTTTGTGTTTCCGGACAGAAAAGGAGTAAGACATGACAGTTGAGATGCTAAAAGGAAAGATTCATCGTGCTACGGTAGTACAGGCAGAATTAGATTACGTGGGAAGTATTACCGTTGATGAGGAACTGCTGGAGGCAGCAGGAATTATGGAATATGAGAAGGTTCAGATCGTGGACGTGAATAACGGAAGCCGATTTGAAACTTATACGATCTGTGGTAAGCGTGGAAGCGGAATGATCTGCTTAAATGGCGCTGCGGCAAGATGTGTAAGTACAGGTGATAAGGTTATTATCATGTGTTATGCAAATTATGATGCAGAAGAAGCCAGAGAACATAAACCAAAAGTTGTTTTCGTGGATGATGAAAATAAGATCAGCCGTGTGACAAATTATGAAAAACATGGGTTGTTGAAAGATATGGCATAATCAGGATTGTGGGAGCTCAAAGTGGGTAGCAATCCGTAGATTATGCAAAAAAAGAACATGAAATTAGTTGAATTCAGAACAAGAGGCTATCTCCGAATTTATTATAAAGAGGAGAATTATCATGCAGGTAACAACAACAGTCGAAGAGACAAGAAAATTAGTTAAGAACTGGAAAAAAGAAGGAAAAACCATAGGTCTTGTACCGACCATGGGATTCTTACATGAAGGGCATGCAAGCCTGATAAGGAGATGCCGTGAGGAAAACGATATCGTTGTGGTATCCGATTTTGTCAATCCGACACAGTTCGGACCGACAGAAGACCTGGAAGCATACCCGAGAGATTTTAAACGTGACAGTGAGCTTTGTGAGAGCCTTGGAGCAGATCTGATCTTCCATCCGGAACCGAAGGATATGTATCATGATCCACATGCTTACGTAAGTATTGATACGTTATCTGATACCCTTTGCGGAAAGACAAGACCGATCCATTTTAAAGGGGTATGTACGGTTGTTTCCAAATTATTCAATATTGTAGCACCGGACAGAGCTTATTTTGGACAGAAGGATGCGCAGCAGCTTGCAATCATCCGTAAGATGGTGCAGGATTTGAATTTTGATATCCAGATCGTAGGCTGCCCGATCATCCGTGAGGAAGACGGACTTGCCAAATCATCCAGAAATACCTATTTAAGCGCAGAAGAGAGAAAGGCTGCACTGTGCCTTTCAAGAGCCGTTAAAACCGGTCAGGAGGCAATCTGCAAGGGAATTAAGGCAGAAGAAGTTCTGTCAAAGATGCGCGCAGTGATCGAAGCAGAGCCGCTTGCAAAGATCGACTATGTAGCCATGGTAGATGCACTGGATATGCAGCCGGTCGAGAGTGTGGAAAAAGATGTTCTGGTTGCCATGGCAGTTTATATTGGAAAAACAAGGCTAATCGACAATTTCAGCTATGAGGTATAGCCTATGGAAAACAGAATGAAAAAAGTGGGAAAGGTCAGCTCTTTTCTTACAAAATATATCGGGGTCATCATTATCTGTTTTTCCGTCATTGCATTCTTCTGGCGTGACGGTTTTGTGTGGACAACGAGCTACACTTCTGTATTTCTCGGAGTTGCCATGTTCGGCATGGGGCTTACGATCAAGATGGACGATTTCAAAAGAGTCTTTTCCAGACCAAAAGAAATCCTGATCGGATTCGTCGCACAGTACACGATCATGCCGGTGATCGCGTGGATCCTGTGTCAGCTGATGCAGCTGCCGACAGATCTGGCACTTGGCGTGATCCTGGTTGGTTGCTGCCCGGGTGGAACGGCAAGCAATGTGATCACCTATATTGCTGGAGGTGATGTGGCGCTTTCTGTCGGAATGACGATCACATCAACTCTTGCGGCACCGATTGTAACACCACTTCTGGTGTATGTACTCGCCGGAGCCTGGGTAGAGGTATCCTTCTGGGCAATGGTAATTTCTGTAGTAAAGGTTGTTCTGGTTCCGGTACTTCTGGGAATTCTGATCAACTGGGTCTGGGGGAAGCAGATCCAGAAAATATCAGAGATTCTGCCACTGATCTCAGTTGTATCGATCGTAATGATCATCAGCGGAATTGTAGCCGTCAATGCAGAAAAAATCTTAAGCTGCGGACTTCTGGTTCTCGGAGTTGTGATGCTTCACAATCTCTGCGGAATGGGAATCGGACTTGGCGCAGCGAAAATTTTACATATTGAGTACGATAAGGCAACTGCCATTGCCATCGAAGTCGGAATGCAGAACAGTGGACTTGCAATCTCCCTTGCAACTGCCAATTTCATGGCAAATCCACTGGCAACGCTTCCGGGGGCAATCTTCAGTGTATGGCATAATATATCCGGATCTTTGTTTGCTGGGATCCGCCGGAGCGGAGAACAGACGAAAGAGGCATATCAGGAAGTTACAGAATAAGAAAAATCCTGCGATTTTGAATTGGCAAAACCGCAGGATTTTTTGTACTCAGAACAGAAAATACAGAGACTAAAGCACGTCATTTTTGTACCGATTTGAATGGCAGATGAATGGAAAAGAAGAGAACAGGAACTCTTCTTTTCCATTCATTTGCCCCTCGCGTCAAACAAAAAAATTTCCCTCTTGTCAAATCATTCCGATTATGTTATATTATCAAATAGTTTGAATATAAAAATATTTTAAACGAAAAAGATTTTAAAACAAAAATAAATGGAGAGAACAACCATGAGAGGAAGGATATGCGGTACCGGTTCTTATATACCGGAGCATTATTACGACAACAATGATCTCGCGAAGTTTGTGGAGACGAATGATGAATGGATCCGTGAACGGACCGGAATTGTGCGCAGACATATTGCAGAAGAAGATACAACAGTCAGCATGGCGATAAAAGCGGCAAAAAATGCACTTACAGATGCAAAATTAAATGCAGACGATCTGGATCTGATCCTGGTATCTACAATCACGCCAAACACCGTGATCCCAAGCACTGCCTGCGAAGTCCAGAAAGAGCTGGGAGCAGTAAATGCAACCTGTTTCGACATCAGTGCCGCATGCAGCGGTTTTGTGTATGCCTACAATACTGCGCAGGCTTACATAGCAGCCGGAATGTATCAGAACATTCTGGTGATCGGAAGTGAAACCCTATCCGGAATTGTCAACTGGAAAGACAGAGGAAGCTGCATTCTTTTTGGTGACGGGGCAGGAGCAGCCGTGATCTGTGCAGAAGAAGGTGAAATCTTTCCGGCAGTTACCCATTCTGACGGAGCAAAAGGACAGGTACTTGCCTGCGAAAGCCGTCAGCAGAAAAACTGGCAGGACAAAGAAAATGAAAAACAGACTTATGTATCCATGGATGGACAGGCAGTTTTCAAATTTGCCGTAAAAAAAGTGCCGGAAGTCATTGGAGAACTTCTGCAAAAAGCAGATCTGACCGAGAAAGATATTGATCTTTTCGTTCTGCATCAGGCAAACTTACGGATCATCGAATCTGTGGCAAAACGGATGAAAACAGACCTTGCAAAATTCCCGGTCAACATTGAAGAATACGGTAATACATCATCCGCCAGCATCCCAATCCTCCTGGATGAACTGAACAAAACCGGTCGCTTCTACAAAGGACAGAAGATTGTTCTCTGCGGCTTCGGTGCCGGACTCACCTGGGGAGCCACACTCATAGAGTGGTAAATATAAAAATAATCAAACAATAAGGAGACTAAGAACATGTTAGAAAAAGTAAAAGAAATCGTAGCAGAAGGACTTGACGTAAACGTAGCAGACCTCACAGAGGAGACAACTTTTGAATCTCTTGGAGCAGATTCTCTTGATCTGATGGATATGGTTATGACATTTGAAGATGAATTTGGTGTGGAAATCGATACGGAAGCAATCGGTGATCTCAAGACAATCGGAAGTGTTGTAACATACATCGAAGGACTGAAAAAATAAGAATTGCAAAAACACAGACAGAAAGAGGTTGTAATATGAAAACAGAAGTAACCGAATTACTTGGAATCGAGTATCCGATCATCCAGGGCGGAATGGCCTGGGTTGCTGAGTATCATCTTGCGGCCGGCGTATCAAATGCCGGCGGGCTTGGGCTCATCGGGGCTGCAAGCGCCCCGGCTGAGTGGGTACGTGAACAGATCAGAGAAGCAAAAAAGCTGACTGATAAACCTTTTGGAGTAAATATCATGCTGATGAGTCCTTATGCAGAGGACGTGGCAAAAGTAGTAGCGGAAGAAGGCGTAAAGGTTGTAACGACAGGCGCCGGAAGCCCGGAAAAATATATGAAAATGTGGAAAGAAGCAGGAATTAAAGTCATTCCGGTGGTTGCATCCGTTGCACTTGCAAGAAGAATGGAACGGTGCGGGGCAGATGCAGTTGTTGCGGAAGGATGTGAATCCGGAGGACACATCGGAGAAAATACGACTATGGTACTGGTTCCACAGATTGTAGACGCAGTGAAGATTCCGGTAATCGCAGCCGGAGGAATCGCAGATGGAAGAGGAATTGCGGCAGCATTTATGTTGGGAGCAAAAGCCGTACAGATGGGAACCCATTTTGTTGCGACCGAAGAATCTATTGTACATGAAAATTATAAAAATGCGATCATCAAAGCGAAGGACATTGATTCCAGAGTAACCGGAAGAAGCACAGGACATCCGGTAAGAGCACTTCGCAACCAAATGACGAAAAAATATCTGGACCTTGAGAAAAACGGTGCATCCTTTGAAGAACTTGAGCACCTTACACTTGGAGGCTTAAGGAAGGCCGTTGTAGACGGAGATGTAACAAACGGAAGTGTAATGGCGGGACAGAGTGCAGCCATGGTAAAAGAGATCATGAGCTGTAAAGACCTGATCCAAAAGCTGGTAAGTGAGACGGATGCACTGATCGGAGGCAAAGGATTTTATGAATAAAACAGCATTCATTTTCCCGGGACAGGGCGCGCAGAAGTGCGGTATGGGAAAAGATTTTTATGAAAACAGTGAACTTGCAAAAGAGATTTTTGATACAGCAACAGCAGAGCTGGGACTTGATATGACAAAGCTTTGCTTTGAAGAAAATGAGCAGCTGGATCAGACAGAATACACTCAGGCAGCCATGGTAACAGTCTGTCTTGCAATGACAGCCGAGATTGAAAAGAGAGGTCTTACACCGGATGTGACAGCCGGGCTCAGCCTTGGAGAGTACTGTGCGATCAGCGCAGCGGGAGGCATGCAGCCGAAGGACGCCATTTCTCTTGTGAGAAAAAGAGGGATTCTGATGCAGAATACCGTTCCTGCAGGTGAAGGAGCCATGGCGGCAATCCTGGGACTGGATGGAGAAACGGTTGAAAAAGTGACGGAAGAAATTCCGGGTGCGTCTGTGGCAAATTATAACTGTCCGGGACAGATTGTAATTACAGGAAAGACCGCAGCGGTAGAAAAGGCAGCAGAGTCTTTAAAAGCAGCCGGAGCAAAAAGGGCGGTTCTGTTAAATGTAAGTGGTCCGTTCCACTCAAAGATGCTGGAAAGTGCAGGCGAAGAGCTTGCGAAGGAAATGGAGAAGAGAAATTTTGAACCACTTGCCATTCCTTATGTGACGAATGTTACGGCAAAATATGTGACGGATATCAAAGAGACAAAGGCACTTCTTGCAAAACAGATTTCTTCACCGGTAAGATGGGAAGAAAGTGTGAGAACTATGATTGAAGATGGTGTAGACACTTTTGTGGAAATCGGACCGGGAAAAACACTCGCCGGATTTATGCGGCGTATCGACAAAGGTGTCAAAGTATACAATATCGAAACCTGGGAAGATATGGAAAAAGTAATTGCTGAACTGGTGTAAAAAACAGGCAATGGAAAGGAAAAGCATATGACAGACAGAGCAAATTTGGAAGGACAGATCGCGGTGGTTACCGGCGCGTCCCGTGGAATTGGAAAGGCAATTGCGAAGGAGCTGGCTGCACAGGGAGCAACAGTTGTGATCAATTACAATGGTTCTGAAGCAAAAGCAGATGAAGTAAAACATGAAATTGTAGAAAAGGGTGGATGTGCCCAGTGTATGCAGTGCAATGTGGCAGATTACGAGGGATGTGAAGCATTTATAAAAGCAGTGATCGAGCAGTTTGGAAGAATCGATATTCTGGTAAATAATGCAGGAATCACAAAGGATGGTCTGCTGATGCGTATGAGTGAAGAAGATTTCTCCGATGTCATTGATGTCAATCTGAAAGGAACTTTCCATTGCATCCGTTTTGCATCCAGACAGATGATGAAGCAGAGAAGCGGAAAGATCATCAATCTTGCATCTGTAGTTGGAATCAGCGGAAATGCCGGTCAGGTAAACTATGCTGCATCTAAAGCAGGAATTATTGGAATGACCAAATCTGCGGCAAAAGAACTGGCATCCCGCGGAATCACGGTTAATGCGGTTGCACCGGGCTTCATTGAAACGGAGATGACAGAAGTTCTTTCCGATAAGCTCAAAGAAGAAATGAGAGGTCAGATCCCTCTTGCCAGAATGGGACAGCCAGAAGATGTCGCGAAGGCAGTGGCGTTTCTGGCGTCTGAGCATGCGAGTTACATTACGGGGCAGGTTCTGCAGGTCGATGGGGGGATGGTGATGTAGGAATGGTTTGACGGGAGCTTGTGGGACAAATTGTACAAAAGATGTCCTTCAAATTCAGACTCGCAAATCATTCCGATGAGCCTCTGAAACCAAGGATTGTGTCAGCAAAGGCTTCCACAATCCTTTGAGTCTCATCTCCATTGCTCGAAAAATGAATTTGAATGACATCTTTTGTACAGTTTGTCATTCAACTTTGTCGAGAAAACCATTTTACATCCTTGAAGTAGTTCAATATACCAAGTGCGGATCGCGGAGGGGAAGAAATTGGTTTTAACTCGCATTTTGAGGGATAGGATTAATAACCTAAAAATACTTATAAGATGATAAAATTTATTAAAAAATGAAACAGTCAACAACACACCAAAAACGTTTCGTGGAAAACGCGTTTTAGCCAGTAGACTTGAGTCCGGCTCTGCACAAATATTCCTGTTGGCATTCTATTTTGTGCAATGGAGAGGAGACTCAAAGGATTGTGGAAGCCTTTGCTGACATAATCCTTGGTTTCGAAGGCTCATCGGAATGGTTTGCACAACTTGAATGCCGACAGGAATATTTGTGCAGAGTTGAACACAACCTACATTTCCCGCATTTTCCACCAAAGGAGGCAATATGAAGCGCAGAGTTGTTATTACGGGGCTTGGAGCGATTACCCCGATTGGTAATACAGTAGAAGAATTCTGGAACGGTATCAAAAATGGAACCGTAGGAATCGGTCCGATCACAAAATTTGATACAACCGAATATAAAGTGAAGATCGCAGCGGAAGTCAAGGACTTTGTTGCAAAGGAACGGATGGATTTCAAGGCATCGAAGAGAATGGAAACATTTTCCCAGTATGCGGTTGCAGCGGCGAAGGAAGCGTGTGCGGATGCGGGATTTGAAATTGAAAAAGAGGATCCGTACCGTTGTGGCGTGATCATCGGTTCAGGAATTGGAAGTCTGCAGCAGATCGAGAAACAGTACACGACAATCCTGGAAAAGGGACCGGGAAGGGTAGCACCACTGATGGTTCCGATGATGATTTCCAATATGGCAGCCGGAAATGTATCGATCCAGCTTGGGCTTAAAGGAAAGTGCACAAATGTCGTTACAGCATGTGCAACGGGAACCAATTGTATCGGGGATGCGCTTCGTGCCATTCAGTACGGAGATGCGGACGTAATGTTTGCAGGTGGTACGGAAAGCTGTATCTGTCCGACAGGGATTGCCGGATTTACCGCACTTACCGCACTTACTACCAGAGAAGATCCACTGCGTGCATCAATTCCATTTGATAAAGACAGAAGTGGGTTTGTTCTTGGAGAAGGAGCCGGTGTGGTGGTTCTGGAAGAGCTGGAGCATGCGAGAGCAAGAGGCGCAAAGATTTACGCAGAGCTTGCAGGTTACGGGGCAACCGGAGATGCTTACCATATCACTTCCCCAGCAGAAGACGGAAGCGGTGCGGCAAAGGCGATGGAGCTTGCGATGGAAGAGGGCAGCGTGACACCGGAAGAAGTACAGTACATTAATGCACACGGAACCAGCACGCACCATAATGATCTGTTTGAAACCTATGCGATCAAGAAAGCATTCGGCGATGCGGCAAAGGATGTGGTTGTGAATTCAACGAAATCCATGATCGGTCATCTTCTTGGTGCGGCAGGTGCGGTAGAGTGTATCGTTACTGTAAAATCTATTCAGGATGGATTTATCCATCAGACCGTTGGAACCAGGGAATGTGATGAAGAATGTGATCTGAACTATGCAGTTGGCGCACCGGTCGAAAAAGAGATCAAATGTGCGCTCACCAATTCCCTTGGATTTGGCGGGCACAATGCAACCCTTCTTTTGAAGAAGTATGAAGGATAGAGGTAGAAGGATGGAATTAGAAAATCTGGTAAAACTGATTCAGACCGTTTCAGATTCGGACCTGACAGGATTTCAGTATGAAGAAAACGGTGTGAAATTGAAAATACAGAAAGAAAAAGAACAGATGGTTGTCAGTACAGGGGCAGCACAGCTGACGACAGTACAAAACGTGCCAGGAGCGCAGAGTAATGCAGTATCGGCACTGAAGTCGGAGGATGGACCGGAAAAAGGAAAAGAAGCAGAAGGGCAGCTGATCAAATCCCCTCTGGTTGGAACCTTTTATGCAGCACCGTCGGAAGAGGCAGCACCATTTGTGGCAGTTGGCGATCATGTGGCAAAAGGACAGACGGTTGCCATCGTAGAGGCGATGAAGCTGATGAATGATATTGAGTGTGATTTTGACGGTGTGGTATCGGAAGTACTCGTGAAAAATGGAGAAACTGTGGAATACGGACAGCCATTATTCCGAATCGCATAGCTGGATGGAGGGCGAAAAGCATGAAACATTTGGGAATCAAGGAAATTCAGAAAATCATTCCGCACAGACATCCGTTTTTGCTGGTAGATTATATCGAAGATTACGAGCCGGGGGAATATGCAGTTGGCTATAAATGTGTGACTTACAGAGAGGACTTTTTTGCCGGACATTTTCCACAGGAGCCGGTGATGCCGGGAGTGCTGATCGTAGAAGCACTGGCGCAGGTCGGTGCAGTAGCGGTTCTGATGCAGGAAGAAAATAAAGGAAAGCTCGGTTATTTTGGTGGGATTAAGAACTGCAAGTTTCGCAGAAAAGTTGTTCCGGGTGACAAGTTAAAACTGGAATCAAGAATTATTCGTCAGAAGGGACCACTGGTAATCGGAGAAGCTGTTGCATCAGTGGATGGAGAAGTTGCAGTAAAGGCAGAGTTGTCTCTGATGATCGGGAAGGCGGAAACAGATGATTAAGAAAGTATTGATCGCAAACCGTGGAGAGATCGCAGTTCGAATCATCCGTGCCTGCCGGGAAATGGGGATCGAGACGGTTGCAGTTTATTCAGAAGCAGATAAAGAAGCATTGCATACACAGCTTGCAGATGAAGCAATCTGTATCGGACCTGCACCATCTTCGGAAAGCTATCTGAATATGGAGCAGATCATCAGCGCGACTATCGTGTCGGGAGCAGATGCGATCCATCCGGGATTTGGTTTCCTTTCTGAAAATACGAAATTTGCAGAGCTTTGTGAGAAGTGCAACATCATTTTTATTGGACCGGATTCGAAAGTGATCAGCAGGCTTGGAAATAAATCCGAGGCGAGAAATACCATGGCAAATGCCGGGGTTCCGATCATTCCGGGAAGCCGGGAAGCGATTTATGATGCAGCAAAAGGAAAAGAAGTTGCAAGAGAGATCGGCTATCCGGTGATCGTAAAGGCGGCTCTCGGCGGAGGCGGAAAAGGAATGCGTGTGGCGGAAAATGAAGCCGGATTTGACATGGCATTCCGTACTGCACAGAAAGAGACCAAGGCAGCTTTTGGAGATGACACTATGTACATCGAGCATTTTGTGCAGCATCCGAAGCACATTGAATTTCAGATCATGGCGGATAAGTATGGAAATGTGGTGCATTTAGGAGAACGGGACTGTTCGGTGCAAAGAAATCATCAGAAGATGATCGAAGAATCCCCATGTGCCGTGATTTCGGATGAGCTTCGCCGGAGAATGGGCGAAGCAGCGATAAAAGCGGCAAAGGCAGCGCATTACGAAAATGCAGGAACCATTGAATTTCTGCTGGAAAAGAGTGGAAAATTTTATTTTATGGAAATGAATACCAGAATCCAGGTGGAGCATCCGGTCACAGAATGGGTGACGGGGATCGATCTGATCAAGGAACAGATCCGGATCGCAGACGGTCAGCGGCTTTCCTTTACGCAGGAAGATGTAAAACTGACCGGTCATGCCATTGAGTGCAGGATCAATGCGGAAAATCCGGAAAAGAATTTCCGTCCGTGTCCGGGAACGATCACCGATATGTACCTTCCGGGAGGCAAGGGTGTGCGGATTGATTCAGCAATTTACAGTGGATACACTGTACCGCCATATTATGATAATATGCTGGCAAAGCTGATCGTATTTGCAAAGAACCGTACTGAAGCGATCCGGAAGATGCAGAGTGCACTTGGTGAAGTAATTATAGAAGGCATTGATACCAATGTGGATTATCAATATGATATTTTGCATGATCCAAAGTATCAGGCAGGAGATTTTGATATTGAATTTATTGCCGAAAAAGAAGCAAAGAATCGGCAAGGTTAGCTCTACAAAAGCGGAGGTAAAGCAATTTGAAACTGTCAAATATGTTTAAAAAAACAAGCAGAAGAGGGTATATATCTCTTGGCGAAGGAAAGCCTGCCCATATGGCACCGGAAGTTCCGGAGGGACTTCTGAAAAAATGTAACGTTTGCAAATCTGCCATTCTGACAGAAGATGTGAAGAATGGATATTATATTTGTCCAAAATGTCAGAATTATTTCCGTGTGCATGCGATGCACCGGATTGAAATGGTAGCAGATGCGGGCACCTTTGAAGAGTGGGACAAGGGACTGACTTCAGGAAATCCGCTGCATTATAAAGGCTATGAAGAAAAGGTAGAAGCACTGCAGGAAAAGACCGGGCTTGATGAGGCGGTTGTAACCGGAAAAGCAAGGATCGCGGGAAATGAAGTAGTTCTTGCAGTCTGTGACGGGCGGTTTATGATGGCGAGCATGGGAAAGGTGGTCGGCGAAAAGATTACCCGTGCAGTAGAAAAGGCAACCAGTGAGAGGATTCCGATTATTATATTTGCCTGTTCAGGAGGCGCCAGAATGCAGGAGGGGATCCACTCTCTGATGCAGATGGCAAAGACTTCAGCGGCACTGAAAAGACACCATGATGCAGGCTGTTTATATGTAAGTGTGCTGACCGATCCGACAACCGGCGGGGTAACGGCAAGTTTTGCCATGCTTGGAGATATCATTCTTGCCGAGCCGGGGGCGCTGATCGGTTTTGCGGGTCCGCGTGTGATTGAACAGACCATAGGGCAGAAGCTTCCGAAAGGATTCCAGAGGGCAGAATTTCTTCAGGAGCACGGATTTGTGGATCAGATTGTGGAGCGTCCGCGTCTTAGGGAAACACTGGCGGAAATTGTAGCAATGCATAAGCAGGGTACATACGATTTGCCAGAAGTAGAAGAAAAGGAAACACAGGCGGTACAGAGGAATCTGACACCATGGGAACGGGTGCAGTTATCCAGAGACAAGGCTCGTCCGGTCGGTGCGGAGTACATTGAAGAATTATTTACAGATTTTATGGAATTTCATGGAGACCGTTATTACCAGGATGATAAGGCAATCATTGGCGGGATTGCAAGATTTCACGGAATGCCGGTGACGGTGATCGCGCAGGCAAAGGGTCGCACGACAAAAGAAAATATCGAGCGTAACTTTGGAATGCCGTCACCGGACGGATACCGCAAAGCCCTTCGTCTGATGAAACAGGCAGAGAAATTTAACCGTCCGGTCATCTGTTTTGTAGATACGCCGGGAGCGTTCTGTGGGCTGGAAGCAGAAGAGAGAGGACAGGGTGAGGCAATCGCAAGAAATTTATTTGAGATGTCAAATCTTCAGGTTCCGATCCTGTCAGTTGTGATCGGAGAAGGTGGAAGCGGGGGAGCTCTTGCGATGGCAACTTCAGATGAAGTGTGGCTTCTTGAAAATTCGATTTACTCCATTCTTTCGCCGGAAGGATTTGCAAGTATCCTGTGGAAGGACAGCAGCCGCGCAAAAGAGGCGGCAGGTGTGATGAAGCTGACAGCAGATCGTCTCCTGAAAGCCGGTATCGTAGAACGGGTGATTCCGGAGCCAGAAAACTTCAATCTGGAAACATTTACAGAAGTGACAGATCCGATGGATGATTATATCAGTATTTTTTTGAAAAAATATGGTGCAATGACAAAGGAAGAACTTACCGAAAAGCGGTATGACAGATTCCGCAGGATGTAGTAGAAAGAGGAGAAGAAAAATGAAAGGATTACCGGAACTTGTGATTGGTGATTTGAAAGTAAAAAGACCGGTCATTCAAGGGGGAATGGGAGTCGGTGTGAGCCTTGGGCAGCTTGCCGGAGCGGTTGCAAAAGAAGGTGGAGTCGGGATCATCTCAACCGCACAGATCGGATTTCGTGAACCGGATTTTGAAACGAATACAAGGGCGGCAAATATCCGTGCAATTGGATCTGAATTTCAAAGAGCAAGAGAGACGGCTCCGGATGGCGTGATCGGATTTAATATCATGGTTGCACTGAAAGATTATGACGAGCATGTGAAAGCAGCAGTGGACGCCGGAGCAGATCTGATCGTATCCGGGGCAGGGCTTCCAATCGAGCTGCCGGGACTTGTGGAGGGCAGCAGTACCAAGATCGCTCCGATCGTATCGACTGAAAAATCGGCGAAAGTTATCTTAAAATACTGGGATAAAAAATTTTCCAGAACCGCAGACCTGATTGTGATCGAGGGCCCTAAAGCCGGAGGACATCTGGGGTTTGACCGGGAGCAGCTGGAAACTTACACACAGGAAAGCTATGATAATGAAATCGAGAGGATCATGGCAGTGGTCAGAAAGTACGCCCAAAAATATCAGGTGCATATCCCGGTGGCAGTAGCCGGAGGAATTTCGGATAAAGATGCGGCAGAGCATGCCTTTTCATTAGGAGCAGATGCAGTCCAGGCGGCAACAAGATTTGTCACGACATGGGAGTGCGATGCGGATCTCAGTTACAAGCAGAGTTATCTGAATGCGAAGAAAGAGGATGTCATTCTGGTGAAAAGTCCGGTTGGAATGCCGGGAAGGGCAATTAAGAATCCATTTATCAGTCATGTAATGGCAGGAGAGAGGGTGAAGCCTAAGAGATGTCTTGGGTGTCTGAAAAACTGTAACCCGGCGGAAGTGCCATACTGTATCACGGAAGCGCTGATCAAAGCGGCAAAAGGTGAGATTGGAGAGGCACTTCTGTTCTGCGGAGCGGATGTGTGGAAAGCAGAAAAAATAGAAACTGTGAAAGAAGTGATTGATTCTTTGTTAGGTGACTGTGTATAATTGAACTAGAAAAAGACACAGCAAGGAGAAGAAGGGGAATTGGACGCATACGAAAGCATCAATAAGATATTGGTACATCTTTTTAATGATATATGGGAATTAGAAGAAAAGGCAGTGATCACAGAAGAATTCAAGGATCTGACGAATAACGATATGCATATTATTGAAGCAATCGGACTTGGGACCGGGAATAATATGTCCACGATCGCGAAGAAGCTCGGAATCACGGTCGGATCACTGACAACTTCGATGAACAGTCTGGTCAATAAAAAGTATGCAGTCCGCCACCGGAGCGAAGAAGACCGGAGGATCGTCAATATCCAGCTGACGGAAAAAGGGGAGAAGGCATATCATCATCATGCGAATTTTCATAAGAAGATGGTAGAAGCTGTTGTTGAGACGCTGGATGAAGAAGAGATCCCGGTTCTGACAAAGGCACTGGACAATCTGTATCAGTTTTTTAAGACGTATAACGGTTAAAATGAAAAATCCTCTGTCACTCTTTCATTAGAAAGGGCAGGCAGAGGATTTTTGGATTCTCCGGCTATACATGGATCCGGTCTAATACTTCTCCGATCGGCTCATGGATCGTCAGAGTTGCGCCTACATCACGGGCAGTTGCATCCTTGTTGATGAGTACCAGATATTTGCCGTGGAAATAATCGATAAATCCGGCAGCAGGGTAGACCACAAGAGAAGTACCGCCGATGATCAGCATATCTGCTTCTGAGATGGCGCGGATACTTTTCTGGATAATCTGATTATCCAGTCCTTCTTCGTAGAGAACTACATCCGGGCGGATAGTTCCGCCGCAGTCGCAGGTTGGGATTCCTTTTGATTCTTTTACAAAACGTGCACTGTACTGCTTTTTGCAACGCATGCAGTAATTGCGGTGGATACTTCCATGAAGCTCCAGTACATTTTTGCTTCCGGCAGCCTGGTGGAGTCCGTCGATATTCTGTGTGATAACGGCGGTCAGCTTTCCGGCGGCTTCCAGCTCGGCAAGCTTCAGATGTGCTTTATTTGGTTTCGCATCAAGGAACATCATTTTCTCTTTATAAAAATCATAAAATTCTTCCGTATGCTGCATGAAAAAGCTGTGGCTTACAATTTGCTCCGGTGAGTAGCGGTACTTTTGTTTGTAGAGTCCGTCTGCACTCCTGAAGTCCGGAATATTACTCTCGGTAGAGACGCCGGCACCGCCGAAAAAGACGATTCGGTTGCTCTCGTTAATCATGTCCTGTAACTGTCTGATCTTGTCCATAATTTGATAACCTCTTTTCCTGGAAAATCAAAACCTGTCTTTTTAATCACAGTATACCAAATGAAACGAAAAAAGAGAATAAAATAAAAAAATTCCTTGTCCCAAAAACATGCACCGAGTATACTATAAAGTATTGGATTGTGGAAAATTGGGGAAATCTGCAGACAAAATACATATGTCAAGGAGAGCGTAATATGAAAATGTCAAATATGAGGAATCTGTGTCTGATTTTATTGGGGAATACAGTATATGCACTTGCAATTGTAATGTTTATCCTGCCGAATGATATCATTACCGGAGGGACCACGGGGCTTGGAATTGCCGTGAATCATTATTTTGGATTACAGATCCATACATTTGTACTGATCTTCAACACACTGATGTTTCTTCTGGGGGCTGCAGTGCTTGGTATGAAATTTGCACTTACTACACTGGTCAGTACGTTTTATTATCCGATCATTCTGGGAATACTGGAGAATGTTCCGGTATTACAGAACGTCACAGACGATAAGATGCTTTCAACGATCTGTGGAGGTCTGATGATCGGACTTGGAATCGGAGTTGTTATAAGATGCGGAGCATCAACAGGAGGTATGGATATCCCGCCGCTGGTACTGAATAAGAAATTCGGACTTCCGGTATCGGTTATGCTCTATGTATTTGATTTTGCGATTCTGATCTTCCAGATGGTATTTACCAATAAAGAAGAGATCATCTATGGTATCCTTCTGGTATTGATTTACACGGTGATGCTGGATAAAGTGCTTCTGATGGGATCGACCAGAACACAGGTCAAGATCATTTCCGGAGAGTATGAGAAGCTGAACCATCTGATCCAGGAGAAGCTTGACCGAGGAACTACACTGGTCTACACGCAGACCGGTTATTTGAGAAAGGATCAGCCGATGATCCTTACCGTTGTGTCTAACCGTGAACTGATGCGGCTGAACCAGATCGTGCAGGAGACAGATCCGCAGGCATTTATGATCATTGGCAATGTAAATGAGGTCAGAGGACGGGGATTTTCAACGCAGAAAGTATATAAAAACGAAGTGGGCATGAATGAATAAACAAGAGCTTGAGAATGAGGAAGTAAGACAGGAAGAGAAAAAAACAAAGAAGAAAAAGGTCCGGAAAAAGAAGACCATGTTTGGACATATCCGCAGTATCATCAGTATTCTTCTGGTTGTGGGACTCATCGGAGGAAGCTACTGGTATTACGCATTCCAGTACAGAGCCGAGGTGGAGCCGGAGACAAACCGGAAGGTGACGAATACGGATTCCGTTTACACGATGGAGCAGTATCTGAAAACGCTGAAGCGCAACCAGACTGTTTATAAGTACGCGTGCGATGAAGCCGAAGTGGACAATGACTACGGGACTTATGTTGTGCCTGGACTGAAGTCAACAAGGACGCTGAAAGTAAAAGGGGACGGAGAAGCAGAAGTCTGCACATCCATGACACCACAGGGACTTGCATTTACAGAGGATTATATTCTGGTCAGTGCTTATTGTAAGACAAAGGCACATGATTCGGTGATCTATGTGATCGACAAAGAAAGCAGACGGTTTGTGAAAGAGATTGTGCTGAACACCAAAGCCCATGTGGGCGGAATGGCATACGATACGATGAACCAGATCCTGTGGGTGACAGGACAGGGTTCCACCTGGGCGCAGGCAAATGCGATCACACTGTCTCATCTGGAAAATTATTCCTTTGATGACGGATATCATCCGATTGAATTCGATATGTCTTACAACCTTTATAAGATCAAGCGGGCGTCATTTATGACGTATCATGACGGCGCATTGTTTGTCGGATTCTTTACACAGGATAATGCCAGTGTCATTGAAAAATATCTGATCAATGCAGACGGCACCTTGTATGAAAAAGAAGACATGAACCTGAAACGGACGGTCGGCGTGACGGAGCCGGTTGCCTATGCGGTCAGTATGCAGGTAATTTCCGGTAAGGTGCAGGGAATGGCATTTTACAACAATAAGATCCTGCTTACCAGATCCTGGGGGATCCTGCCATCGGAGGTACAGATCTTCAACTATTCCAGATATGGAATCTTGTCAACCTCCGAAGCTTATAAGACGATCAAGTTTCCGGAGAGGCTGGAACAGATCTATCAGGACGGTGGCAGCATTTATGCACTTTTCGAGTCGGGGGCTTATGCCTACCGGATGTCATCCATTAACCGAATTGACCGTGTTGTGAAGCTGAAAGGAAGCAAACTGGTAAAATAAAGACTGAAATCCATGAAATCTGCTTGAATCGGAAGTAGATTTATGGTAAAATACATGAGTGGTTTAGCCATCAGGAGGTGTGATTAGTAATGGAAATTTTAAAAACAGTACTTTTAATTTTATTTGCAATAGATTGTATCGCATTGACAGTAATCGTATTGATGCAGGAAGGTAAGTCAGCAGGTCTTGGAACAATCGCAGGTATGGCAGATTCTTATTGGGGACAGAACAAAGGACGTTCTATGGAAGGCGCACTTGTTAAGTCTACCAAGTTTTTAGCAATTCTGTTTATTGTACTTGCAGCAGTCCTGAACCTGAAAGTTTTTGCATAACGAATGATTGAAAGAAGATGAGGAACACTCTATAGTATCTATAGGGTGTTCCTTTTTTGACAGGAGAAGAGATGGACGAATTATTTGAAAAAAGAAAGAAAATTATTTATGAATTTATCTGTGACGAATTTTATGTGCCGATGAAGCTGAAAGAGTTGTCGATGCTGCTTCAGGTCCCGAAAGATCAGAAAGGGGAACTCAAAGCTGTCATGGACAGCCTGGAAAAAGAAGGCAAGGTACATGTCACACAGAAAGGAAAATACATCAAAGGTGAGGCAAAGCAGCTGCGTGGAATGTTCCAGGCAAACGCGAGAGGCTTCGGCTTTGTCACTGTGGAAGGTGAGAGCGAAGATATCTTTATCTCAGAAGATGATATGAACGGTGCCATGCAGGGAGATGAGGTAGAGGTTGTCATCACCAAAGCACCGGAAGGAATGCGAAGAGAAGGAAAGATCACGAAAATCGTACAGAGGGGAACCCAGCGGATCGTTGGCTATTATCAGAGCCGGAAGAATTTCGGATTCGTTGTGCCGGATAATGAGCGTTTCCTGCAGGATATCTTCGTACCGGCAGAGCGCTCTAAAGGAGCTGTGACCGGGCATAAGGTTGTGGTAGAGCTGACCTCTTATGGGGAGAATGGAAAGAAGCCGGAAGGAAAGATCGTAGAGATCCTGGGGCATGTGACCGATCCGGGAGTTGATATTTTGTCGATTGTCAAAGGATATGATCTGCCAACCGAATTTCCGGAGAAGGTACTGAATCAGGCAGAGCGTGTGGCAAAGGCAGTGACGACCGCTGATATGGCAGGACGTAAGGACGTGCGGAGCTGGCAGACCGTGACGATCGATGGCGAGGATGCGAAGGATCTGGATGATGCGATCACTCTGACAAAAGAGGGAGACTGTTATATTCTGGGCGTGCATATCGCTGATGTGACCAATTATGTGCAGGAGAACAGCGCTCTTGACCGGGAAGCACTGAAAAGAGGTACCAGTGTCTATCTGGCAGACCGTGTGATCCCGATGCTGCCAAGAGTTCTGTCTAATGGAATGTGTTCATTAAACGCAGGCGAGGACCGGCTGGCACTGAGCTGTATCATGACCATTGATGCGAAGGGAAATGTAGTCGATCACCAGATTGCAGAAACTGTGGTAAATGTGGATGAACGCATGAGCTATACCAGTGTGAAAAAGATTCTTGAGGATCGGGATGAGGCAGAATGCGAACGATATCATGATCTGATCCCGATGTTTGAACTGATGAAAGAACTGTCACACATTTTGAGAGAAAGACGTCACAGAAGAGGGGCAATCGACTTTGATTTTCCGGAGGCAAAGATTATTTTAAATGAAAGCGGTGAGCCGGTGGATATTAAGGCTTACGACCGCAACGTGGCAACGAAGATCATCGAGGATTTTATGCTTGTTGCAAATGAGACGGTTGCAGAGGATTATTTCTGGCAGGAGATTCCATTCTTATACCGTGTGCATGAAACACCGGATGATGATAAGATGAAGAAACTTGTGACATTTTTGCAGAATTTCGGATATACCATGCATATGCAGGGAGGACAGGAGATCCGTCCAAAGGAAGTCCAGAAGCTTCTGGATAAGATCGAGGGGACTCCGGAAGAAGCCATGATCTCAAGGCTTGCACTCCGTTCGATGAAGCAGGCGAGATATTCGCCGGATAATGACGGACATTTCGGACTTGCGACCCAGTATTATACGCATTTTACTTCACCGATCCGGCGCTATCCGGATCTGCAGATCCACCGGATTATCAAAGATAATCTTCGAGGCAGGATGAACGATGCAAAGAGGCATCATTATGAAAAAATCCTGCCGGAGGTGGCGATGGAGACAAGCTCCTTAGAGCGCCGTGCGGATGAGGCAGAGAGAGAGACGCTGAAGCTGAAGAAGGTACAGTATATGCGGAATTTCTTCGGACAGGAATTTGAAGGAGTTATTTCGGGTATCACGAAGTGGGGAATCTATGTAGAGCTTCCGAATACCGTAGAAGGTCTGGTGCATGTTACCAATATGACGGACGATCATTATGATTACGATGAAGAACATTATCAGATGATTGGTTCCCATCACAGAAAGACCTACAAGTTGGGGCAGAAGGTGCGTGTGAAGATGATCGATTGTGATGAGATATCAAGAACCATTGATTTTAGACTTGTAAAGGAAAGAAAAGAGGAGAGAGAAGATGGCTAAGGCAAAAGCGCAGGGCAAGATGATTGCGAACAATAAAAAGGCGTATCATGACTATTTTATCCTGGATACTTATGAGGCAGGAATTGCACTTGCAGGTACGGAAGTAAAATCCCTCCGCATGGGAAAATGCAGTATCAAAGAATCCTTTATCCGTATTGAGGATGGGGAAGTGTTCATCTATGGAATGCATATCAGCCCATACGAAAAGGGAAATATTTTCAATAAAGATCCTCTGCGTGTGAGAAAGCTCCTTCTTCACAAATCGGAGATCAACAAACTGATTGGTAAGACCAAGGAAAAAGGAATGGCGATCGTGCCACTGAAGGTGTATTTCAGCAAGAGTCTTGTCAAAGTAGAGATCGGACTGGCAAAAGGTAAAAAACTATACGATAAGCGTGATGATATTGCGAAAAAAGACCAGAAGCGTGAGGCAGAAAGAGAATTCAAGATACGTAATTTCGGATAAAACAAAACTGTCCCCTTGAAAAAAGTGAAAATTGTATATTTTTACAGAGACAGTGACGCGGTACAATGTTCAATAACCTGATGAATCAATGTACTATAGTGTTTCACAAGGAATAAGAAAGGATGGGACAGACTATGAAAACAAATTCAACCGTTATGAAAATTGCACAGACAGCGCTGTTTGCTGCACTTTGCTACGTAATCTTTACGTATCTGCAGATTAAAATACCGATGCCGGGAGGAGATGCAACATCAATCCACCTTGGAAATGCGTTCTGTGTGCTTGCCGCACTTCTTTTGGGCGGCTGGTACGGCGGACTTGCAGGAGCGATCGGAATGGGAATCGCGGATGTGATGGATCCGATCTATATTACCGGAGCACCGAAGACATTTATCCTGAAGCTCTGCATCGGACTGATCACAGGACTTGTAGCGCATAAGATCGCAAAGATCAATGAAAGTACCGATAAGAAATACATTTTCAAATGGAGCCTGCTGGCATCTGTAGCCGGACTTGCATTTAATGTCATTGCAGATCCGATCGTCGGATACTTTTACAAACAGTACATTCTGGGACAGCCGCAGCAGATGGCAGAGGTTCTTGCAAAATGGAGCGCAGCTGCTACCTTTGTAAATGCAATCCTTTCTACAATCGTTGTAGTGATCATCTACAATGCACTGCGACCGGTACTTGCAAAGAGCGGAATGCTGGAAGTGGGGAAGACAAAAGAAGCGTAAAATGACAGATTGAGTAAATTATATGCGGAGATGCCTTGACATGAGCCTGGATGTCCGCATATAATATATAGAGCAAATGGGAGGGCAGAAGGTTGACTTCTGAACGGATCTTGTTTGCAGAAGCGTATTTTTGATGATACGGCTTCCAAGAACCAGGGCTTGTACTGGTTTCGACGGGGGCACGGAAGTCAAGGAAGCCATCCGTAGCGGGACACTACGTTAAAAGTTCCAACTAAATATAAACGCAGACGAAAATTTAGCGTACGCTGCCTAGTTGCAGCAGTCGGCCTTGAGTCTCTCATCGCTTAAGTAACCGGCTTCGACCAGATGAGGCACTTCGTTTCCAAAGCTTTGAGGGAATGGAAGAATTTATGAAGCTACTAAAGTAAGCAGCCTGTTGTTCGGCGGCTTATGGAGGGAATGTCAAAAGAATGACTGTGATGGGAGATGCCTTTATGGAAGAGCTTTCGGACAGGGGTTCGATTCCCCTCAGGTCCATACCTGTAAAACCGCTGAAAATGAGATGATTCAGCGGTTTTTGAATATGATGAGTCAAAATGAGGAGAGAGCTTTTTGCTCTCTCCTCATTTATCATATACTCTGCATTTAACAATATCGGTCTCTCTTTTTCTGCAACTGATTTTCCAATGGAACGATGTTTACATATTCCGCATGATTCTCTTCGATGCATGTCCTGACGGCATCAATGTCATCCGGATGGATCAGAAGCGCCATTCCGCAGGCAGCTTTGCCGTCAGTGTCACGCGGGGCAGGTGCAATACGGTTAGGAAGGCCTTGCTTATCCAGAAGCTCATGGAGCATCATGCCCTGTGTGTGATTGTCAAAAAGAATATAATAGCGGATATGTTTATTTTTTTCTTCCATTTTACTGATTCAGCATCTCCACAAATGCTCCGATTCTTGTACGAAGCTGTTCAGCATCTTTATCGGTGTAATCTGTTTCCAGAGAGAGTACCGGAATATTTTTCGCCTTCAGTGCTTCAGAAACTGCAAGCTTTTCTGTGTCGTACAGGCAGCAGAACATCAGACTGCAGTCGATGACGCCGTCCACCTGATATTCGTCGACCATACGGAGAATATCGTCGATACGTCCCGTATTTGGTGTGAAGCATGCACAGTTTGTCTTCATGTAACGTTTGGACAGATTCATGAACTGTTCATCCAGTGTTTTACCGGATTCGTCTACAAGGTTTTCAAAATATCTTGTTCCTGTACACATCTCTTCACAGACAACAGCAGCGCCGCTTGTCTCGATGATGTTATGTAATTTCCAGTTCGGAACTGCAAGAGGCGTTCCTGTGATCAGGATACGTTTTGTGCCTTCTGGTACAACAGATACACCATCCTTGATTCGTTGTTCCAGTTCGTCAGCCAGACGGTTACACATCTGGGCGCAGCGTACCGGATCATCGAAGAAGGAAATCTGGGTCATGAGCAGAGCATCTCGTCCGGAAATCGGCAGACATTTTGATTTTCTGCAGTCATAAACTCTCTGAAGAGCTTTACGTTTCTCATTGCAGATATTGATCGCTTCCGCAAGGTTTTCCGGTGTGATTTTGTTTCCGGTAAATTCTTCTACAATCTTTGCAAAATCTGTAATTTCTTCTTTCCATTTGATAATATCTTTTTCACGCTTCATCTGTGGAACATCCATAATATGCATTGGAACGTCTTTTCCAAGGATTTCGTAAGCTTTCTTCTTGCCGTCGCAGGTAGTTTCCCCGACATACATATCTGCAATACGGAAGAATGGGCAGGTGCGTCCAAGTCTTGCTCCTACAGAAGCTTTTACAAGTGGACAGACATTTTTCGGAAGGACTTTTTCGCCGTCCGGAACCCAGAACTGGGAACCGCCGCAAAGTCCGGTTACGATACCATTTGCAGCGATGATTACTTCATCCGGTACATAAACGCAGAATGTTCCGAATACTTTACGTCCTTTTTTCTGCTCTTCAATTAATTCAGCCGGGCGGATACCGTGAACCTCAGCAATGACCATATCCCAGAAATCCATTGCTTTCGGACGGTTTTCCTGTGTCATAAATACATCCCCAACTGCTGTCGGAAGAACCTGACAGAGATTGTCATGATTTTTGACATCCATCCCAAGGTCTTCCCACATTTTTTCATAATCAGCCATTTTCATTTCCTCCTTTTATACAATGATGATTTGTTAGTATCCATATATTTTGTCGCTATCCATATGAAATATTGTACAAAATGACGAATGAGTTAGTCAATGCATATGGTGAAATGTGTAAAATAACTATAAATAGGACGATATATAGAAAAAATGAATTATTGAAATACATTTTACGTATAACCATGCAAATGTGGAATGTTGAAACTATAAAATCCTTATGATATACTGAGACAACAGATTAACGTATAGAATAGAAATTGAAGAAAACAAATTTATTAAAAATTTAAATATAAAGACTGAGGTGGAAGAGTATGCTGGAGACCGAAAGATTAATACTGAGAAAATGGACAGAGGAAGATGCGGAAAGTCTGTTTGAATATGCAAAAGATCCGGAGATCGGACCTGCTGCAGGATGGCCGCCGCATAAGAGTGTGGAGGAAAGCAGAGCTGTCATCAAAAATGTATTTGATGGAGCAGAGTGCTACGCAATCTGTGAAAAGGAAAATAATATTGCGATAGGTGCTGTGGAACTGAAACTGAATGGACACACGAATATAACAAAGCGTGACGATGAGTGCGAGCTTGGATATTGGCTTGGACAGCCATTCTGGGGAAGAGGCTATATGCCGGAAGCTTCCAGAGAGTTATTGAGACATGGATTTGAAGATCTTGGCATGACAACAATCTGGTGCGCTTATTATGATGGCAATCTGAAATCAAAAAGAGTGCAGGAAAAGCTGGGATTTGTTTATCATCATACCTGTAACGAAGTTCCTGTGTCGCTTTTACATGAGGTGCGGGTCGAGCATACGAATGTTATGACAAAAGAGCATTGGGAAGAAATCTACAGGTAATGGTCTGGAAAGCAGGAAGTAAGGGGAAATATGCTGACGGAAAAAGAGAAAATCTGTAAAAAAACTAAAAAAAGTATTGACATTTGTAGAAAATAATAGTAAACTAAACAAGTCGCATAAATGTGATGAGGGATCATAGCTCAGCTGGGAGAGCATCTGCCTTACAAGCAGAGGGTCATAGGTTCGAGCCCTATTGGTCCCATTACAACATAAGTTGTAAATTTCATATGGCGGGATAGCTCAGTTGGCTAGAGCACGCGGTTCATACCCGCGGTGTCGCTGGTTCAAATCCAGTTCCCGCTACTTACGAAGAAGTCCTTGGGTGGGACTTCTTTTTTCATGGAAAAAATGGTATGTTTACATTGCCTGGTGTCTTGAAACTTTTACATATATGATAGCTAATGGCTCCCACACATCACATCTCTGCAACAAATAAGTTTGAGTGCCAGTTGTATGAAGACGGGTGTTACAACCGTATTTGTCAATAACTTTTATCTATCTCCTCATGTCATTGTTTTTCTTGCACGCTCTCACAAAATGAATTATCCTAAAATAGAACATAAACTTCGAAAATAGGAGGATATAGAATATGGCAAAGATCGATCATGCAGCAATCAGAACGGCATCTTACGAGAATGCACAGAAATTTTTTGAAGATGTATTTGAAATGCATATGTGGAGAGAGATCGGTGAAAAACCGGGAAGAAAATGCTGGTACGAAGAAGGAATCCAGCTCTGCGAAATGGAAGAAATTAACACAGAGGGAGAAAATGGCTACGACCACATTTCAATCGCGGTGGATTCCGTGGAAGAAACGATGGAAAAGATCAAGGCTTATCCGGTAAAAGCAATCAACGACCACTGGTTCTCACTGCCGAATGGCACAAAAATAGAATTAAAACTTTTGGAAAACTGGAAGGTAAATAAATAGAATTTGGAAGTTGGAATTTTCTGATACCAGAGGATGCAAGACGCGTTTCCGGAACAAGAGAAGAGGCAATCGCGTATCTGGGATAAGAAAAAAGATAGAGTACGTTTATGAGAAGAAAAATTTTTCAAGACGGACTCTATCTTTTTAGTTTCTGAGATAACGGGAATCTGCAGACGATGCTTTTAAATTACTTTGGATTTCAGCAAAGAATCAATTAGCCGAGATGCTTCACTGCGCGTGATCGTATCCGGATTCCATTCCGGTACTTTTTTCTTCTGGCTGCACAGTCTCTGCAAAAGTGCAACCTGTTTTGCTGTGGCAGGCTGCACTTTTTTTATTTTGTATGTAAGCTGCTGTGGCTTGAAAAGAGAAGGATCCTCATTTTCGAAATAGTGTGCCAGTGTCTGATACAGTTTTGCTGTGGCAAGCGCATCATAGTAGGCGCGGTGCGCAGCTTTATTTTCAATCTGGTAGTATTCACACAGACTGGAGAGACTTTTGGATGGAAGTGATTTTAAGGTGCGCTGGGCGATCTTAAATGTGTCGATTCCAAATTTTTCAAAAGTAAGTCCTAAATTGGAAGCACCTGATTTCATGAAGCTGTAATCAAAGCCTACATTGTGACCGATCAGGACATCATCTTCACAGAATTCAAGGAAATCACTGATCACAGTATCGGCAGGTCTGGCATTTGCAACCATTTCATTCGTAATGCCGGTGAGATTCGTGATCATCGGGGAAATCTCTTCCTGTGGATGAATGAATTCCATAAAACGTTCGGCAACCTTTCCGTCACGGACTTTCAGTGCTCCGATTTCAATAATTTCATTATATAGTGGGTCAAGCCCGGTTGTTTCCAGGTCAAAACAGACATAGGATTTTAGCATTTCAAAACCTCCGTTTCTGAAATCCTATTTTAACAGATGCGAGGAGAAAGTGCCATAGTTTTCTTGATACAAATCTCTCCGGATGGTAAGATACAGGTATATTTGCCGGTGTAAAAGAATTTTGACAGGCAAAAATGCCATTTGTAAAAGATGTTTGATAGACTTTTGGTGTTCTATATGGAATGATGTCCGTGAAAGGAAGAAACAGGAATTATGGAAATAGGGAAGAAACTAAAAAATGCACGGATAGAAGCCGGGCTTACCCAGGAGAAGGCTGCAGAGAAAATCGATGTTTCCCGCCAGACTATTTCCAATTGGGAAAATGAAAAATCGTATCCAGATATTATCAGTGTCATTGCACTTAGTGATCTTTATTCCGTAAGTCTTGATGAACTGTTGAAAGGAGATCAGAAGATGGCAGAACATCTGGAAGAGAGTACAAATGTTGTAAAAAGCAACAAAAAACTGACTGGAGCAATTCTTTTAAATATTATACTGATGATACTGTTGATTGCGCTGAACATACTGTTGCCGGAAGGAACCTATTATCTAGTAATTGTATTTTGTGTGGTAATCATGAGTTCATCGGCATTGCTTTATCAGATTATCAAACGGATTTAGGAGGTAGATTGTTATGGGATGGAATCAAATAGCAGCAGTAGCAAGCGGAGCAATTGCGTTGGTAGGAGCAATCTGCACCGCATGGCAGATTTATCAGATGACGGTATCAGATGCAAAAGCAAGAGGCTTAAAGCACCCGAAATTCTGGGGATTTTGGGCGATGAATGGAAATAATTCAAGTGGACTGATTCTTTATCTGATCGGTAGAAGAAAATATCCGGTCCAGAATATGAGCATCGAAGATCAGGAAAAGATTGAAACAAGAAAAAAGGCAGCAGGAGCTGCGCTTGTGTTTATGACACTTGGGGCGATTGGATTTGTGATCAATATCATGCGGATTTATATTTAATGAAGAATACGAATACGAAGAGCGGTATAGACGTTAAAAATCTATACCGCTTTTTCCAGTTCTTTTTGCATATCGATAACTTTTTCATAGATTGCATTAGCAAGTGCAGCGTGACCGGCTGCATCCAGATGCTCGCGATCTGTGGTGCTTGGAGATGCAAATGCGGAGGCATCCAGAAATGCTGCATGATGCAGAAGTGCCACTTTGTGATATTCTTCAGCAAGCTTTTTTGAAACTTCTACGGATTTTTCATCAAATTCCGGATCAAAGCCAGGATCGTCAACACCTTCACCCAGATGAATCGGTGAAATGACGAGGAGATCAAAAGGCTGGGAAGCATTTTTCCGGGCTTTTTGGATGACTTGAGCCAATCCTTTGGCAATGGTTCCTGCGGACGCATTGTATCTCGTTTTGCAGTCGTTGGTTCCGAGCATAACGATAAGGAGATCGATAGGGGTATGCATTTCCATCGTGACACCGATCAGATCAAGTCCACGGCGTCCCTCACGAAGATCATCCTGAAATACAGTGGTTCTTCCACAAAGACCTTCTTCGATCACACGGTGGTCAGCACCCAGCTTCTTCTGAAGCAGACTGGTCCATCGGGTGTCGGTGTCAAATCTGCCGGTTCCGTCCGGTTTGTAGCCATATGTGTTTGAGTCGCCAAAGCATAAGATGTTCATTCTGTGTCACTCCTTTATAAACCTACTAAATTGATATGTTATATATGATAAATGAGATTGTTGGAAAAGTCAAGAGGTAAAATTGTATTGGAAAGGTTTCGGAAAGGTTTTGAAATTTACCAGGATTTTAATTTACATCTATATAAAGCAAAGATATACTAATGGGTGGAGGATAAAAATTATGAAGAATAAAAGAGAAGTGTTGGTTAAACTTTTTCTATCTACATTATATCTAAGTGCATTTACATTTGGCGGCGGTTATGTGATCATCACACTGATGAAGAAAAAGTTTGTGGATGATTATCATTGGATTGAAGAAAATGAAATGCTGGATCTGGTGGCAATCGCGCAGTCAGCACCGGGACCGATTGCGGTAAATGGGGCAATCGTGGTTGGGTATAAGCTTGCCGGCCTTGCAGGAACACTGGTTGCAATTATTGGAACGATTATTCCACCGTTTGTGATCATTTCTTTGATCTCTGCTTTTTATCATGCATTTCGGGATAATTATCTGGTGAGTCAGATGCTGGAAGGGATGCAGGCAGGTGTCGGAGCTGTGATTGCCTCGGTCACTTATGAAATGGGATGTGGAATTATAAAAAAGAAAGATAATGTGGCAACGATTGTTATGATTGCAGCCTTTATAGCAGCCTGTGTATTGGGAATCAATGTGATTTATATTGTGATTGCAAGTGGAGTTTTTGGTGTAATCCGGACAATCTGGAACAGACGGAGGAAAAGAGTATGATGTATATACAATTATTTTTAAGTTTTTTTCAGATCAGCTTGTTCAGCTTTGGAGGTGGATATGCGGCACTTCCACTGATCCAGGGGCAGGTCGTAAATGTGCATCACTGGCTCAGCATGACGGAATTTACGGATCTGATCACCATTTCCCAGATGACTCCGGGACCGATTGCAATCAATGCAGCAACCTTTGTTGGGATGAAACTGACCGGAATGCCGGGAGCGGTTGTGGCTACACTTGGATATATCACACCATCTTGCATTATCGTGACGATCATTGCAAAATTGTACTTAAAATACCGGGAAATGGACATGCTGCAGGGAATACTTGGAGGGATCAGACCGGCGGTGGTTGCACTGATCGGATCGGCGGGAATTTCCATTTTGCAGACAGCATTCTGGGGAGTTTCCGGGAAAATGGTGATATCTGATACCAGTTGGCTGATGGTTGGAATATTTGTGGTATGTGTGATCTTGCTTAGGAAGGTGAAGATGAATCCAATCTGGGTGATGTTGCTTGCCGGGGTGATGAAAGTGTTTGTTGCGATGGCAGGAAAGATATAAATCTGGTATGATTGTAGTGAAAGGTTGGGTGAAGATTGATGGAGATTATTTGTTTTCATAATCCAGATGAAGAAAATGGATATTTAGGAATTGGTATTTATCAGAATGTGCGGTAAAAGATCAGATATGGGGAATCGGGTTATCCATGAAAGATGAGAACAGATTTGATCTGGATAAGTGGAAAGGTCAGAACTTACTTGGATATGCTTTGATGATGGTGAGAGAACAATTTAGTTATGGAGGAAGATGAAAATGAAGAATGTTTTAACGGACTTTTCTTACCCAAATCATTGCGGGTTAGTCAAAAATATGGTATATTTAAAGTATATTTTTGTTAAAATGTACAAAAATAAGAACAAATTATAGTAGGGAGTGGTCAAGATGTATCAGGAAGAGTACAAACGTTGGCTGGAAGCAGATCTGGAAGATGCCGATCTGAGTCCGGAATTAGCGAGAATTGAAGGAAATGACGAAGAGATAAAAGATCGTTTCGCTGTAGCTCTGAAGTTTGGAACAGCCGGACTTCGTGGAGTTCTCGGAGCAGGAACGAATCGTATGAATATTTATGTAGTACGTCAGGCAACACAGGGACTGGCGAACTGGGTTAAGACACAGGGGGGCACACAGACTGTGGCAATCAGCTACGACAGCCGTCTGAAGAGTGATGTATTTGCAAAGACAGCAGCAGGTGTTCTGGCAGCAAACGGAATCAATGTCAGAATCTATGACGCGCTGATGCCAGTGCCGGCACTTTCATTTGCGACACGTTATTATAACTGCAATGCAGGTGTTATGGTAACTGCATCCCACAACCCGGCAAAATACAATGGTTATAAAGCATATGGACCGGACGGATGCCAGATGACAGATGATGCAGCAGCAATCGTATATGCTGAGATCCAGAAGACAGATGTCCTCACAGGTGCAAAATACATATCCTTCGCAGAAGGTGTAGAAAAAGGGCTGATTCGTTTTGTAGGAGATGACTGCAAGAAGGCGCTTTATGAAGCGATCGAATCACGTCAGGTAAGACCGGGACTTTGCAAGACAGCAGGACTGAAGCTGGTATACAGCCCGCTCAATGGTTCAGGACTTGTTCCGGTAACACAGGTATTAAAAGACATCGGAATCACAGATATCACAATCGTTCCGGAACAGGAATATCCAAACGGATACTTCACGACCTGCAGTTATCCGAACCCGGAAATTTTTGCAGCTCTGGAGCTTGGACTTAACCTTGCAAAAGAGACAGATGCAGATCTGATGCTTGCAACAGACCCGGATGCAGACCGTGTAGGTATTGCAATGAAGTGCCCGGATGGTTCTTACGAACTGGTAAGTGGTAACGAAGTCGGTGTTCTGCTTCTCGATTACATCTGCGCAGGACGTATTGAAAAAGGAACCATGCCTGAGAAAGCAGTTGCTGTAAAATCAATCGTATCTACTCCGCTTGCAGATGCAGTTGCAGAGCATTACGGTGTAGAACTCAGAAGCGTACTTACCGGATTCAAGTGGATCGGTGACCAGATCGCACAGCTTGAAGAAGCCGGAGAAGTAGACCGTTTCATCTTTGGATTTGAAGAGAGCTACGGATACCTTGCAGGACCGTATGTACGTGATAAAGATGCTGTTATCGGATCTATGCTGATCTGCGAAATGGCAGCTTACTACAGAAGCATCGGAAGCTCACTGAAGCAGAGACTGGAAGAGATCTACGCGCAGTACGGACGTTATCTGAACAAAGTAGACAGCTTTGAATTCCCGGGACTTAGCGGAATGGACAAGATGGCAAGTATCATGGAAGGCCTTCGTAAGAATCCGCTCACAGAAGTAGCCGGAATCAAGGTTGCATCTGTTACAGATTACACCAAACCGGAAGAAACCGGACTTCCTTCTGCGAATGTACTGATCTACAAACTGGAAGATGGCGAGACTGTTATTGTTCGTCCTTCAGGAACAGAGCCGAAGATTAAGATCTATTACACAACACTTGGAAAAGATCTGGAAGAAGCACAGGCAAAGAAAGACAAATTCGCAGAAGCATTAAAGCCGATCATGGCGTAGCAGTCAAAAGCTGATTTTGGAGAATGAGTCTGATCTGAATTTGCAGAGAATCAGGCTTGACAGAAAAGAACCTGCCCGATATAATAATTTTTATCGATAAGGGAGTAATTGGCGCGATGACGTAGCTTTGTCAACATACTGACAGCAATGGCTGTCTGGCATAGCTTTAAATAATGAGACTTATTCGTAGTATTTTATGCTACGAATAAGTCTTTTTTTGTGCATACGATGAGCCAAGTGCAGATTTGTGCTTGCACAAGTATCTGCATTTGGCGAATGTACATCATCAAGCTGTTAAGCGAGATGGTGTACAAAGTATACAAATCGAGTAGGAGTCAGCCTGCTCGATTATATACGATGAGCCAAGTGCAGGCAAAGCATTGCCGCAGACAATTATTTTCACATTGGATAAGATGATTAGCTTTAAAAAGGAGAAAAATTATGGGTTTAATTGAATTGTTTTTGATTGCAGTAGGGCTGTCCATGGATGCATTTGCAGTTTCTGTCTGTAAAGGACTTGCTATGCCGAAGTGCACTTTCAAAAAGGCGGCTATTGTTGGCTTATGGTTTGGCGGATTTCAGGCATTGATGCCGGCAATTGGTTATATTTTAGGAGCGCAGTTCCAGGAAGCCATTGCTTCTATAGATCACTGGATCGCATTTGTATTACTTGCGCTGATTGGTGGAAATATGATTCACGAAGCATTGGACAATGACGAAGAGGAAGCCGATGCAAGCCTGGATGTGAAGACCATGTTCCTTCTCGCAGTAGCAACCAGCATTGATGCACTCGCTATAGGAATTACCTTTGCATTTCTTAAGGTAAATATTATTCCGGCGGTCTGTTTTATCGGAATCGTGACCTTCATCATTTCCTTTGCTGGAGTAAAGATTGGTAACATCTTTGGAGCCCGCTATAAGAACAAAGCCGAAATTGTCGGTGGGGTCATCCTTATTCTGCTTGGTCTGAAGATTTTGTTAGAGCATCTTGGCTTTTTGGGATAAAAATAAATACGAAACTACGATCCTGTTGTTCTTCTTTCACATAAAGAACACAATTATCTGCTATTCTGGTGTATAATTAGAAATAAAGTGATAAAAAGGAGCCCGTGAGAGTTATGGATAAACTGAAAATTCTTGTAGTAGATGATGAAAGCCGTATGCGCAAATTGGTGCGCGATTTCCTGGAAAGAGAAGGATATGCTGTACTCGAAGCCGGAGACGGTATGGAAGCAATGGACATTTTTTATGAGGAAAAAGATATTGCACTGATCATCCTGGATGTCATGATGCCGCATATGGATGGCTGGCAGACCTGCCGTGAGATCCGTAAAGAATCAAAGGTTCCGATCATTATGCTGACCGCAAGAAGTGAAGAGAGGGACGAGCTTCAGGGGTTTGAACTCGGTGTGGATGAGTACATTTCCAAACCGTTCAGCCCGAAGATCCTGGTTGCAAGAGTTACTGCGATTCTGCGCAGAACCAATGCGCTTGCTTCGGATGATCTGCTTCATGCGGACGGGATCGAGATTGATAAAGCAGCACATATGGTGAAGATCGATGGAAAACCGATCGAACTCAGTTACAAAGAGTTTGAACTTCTGACTTACTTTGTGGAGAATCAGGGGATCGCTTTATCGAGAGAGAAGATTCTTAACAATGTATGGAATTACGATTATTTCGGGGATGCCAGAACCATTGATACCCATGTAAAGAAGCTGAGAAGTAAACTTGGTGATAAAGGAGATTATATTAAGACTATCTGGGGTATGGGGTATAAATTCGAGGTACAGTCATGAAATATTCAATAAAAAGACAGATGATGACTGTTTTTGTAGGTCTGATTCTGTTTATGATCGTTGTATTTATGATCGTCAACGGAAGCTTTCTGGAGAAGTATTATATTTCCAATAAAAAATCAGAATTTATAAAGGCCTATACAATGGTGCAGGAAGGTGTGGAGAACGGGACAATCAATTCTGAGACACCGGAAAAAGACCTGGGAAGATTTACAGAGAAAAATAATATTTCCATTGCAGTCATCGATTCAGAATACAATGTGGTTTATACTAATGTAAGAGAAAAACAGATGATGGTCGTACAGCTTTTCGGATATCTGTACGATAAGAGTCATCAGGAGGTTCTGGAAAAAACGGACAGTTATGATATCTGCAAGTCGGTTGATCCGCAAAATAATACAGAGTACCTGACCATGTGGGGAAACTTTGACAATGGTGATATCTTTATCATGCGAAGCCCGCTGGAGAGTATTCGTTCGGCAGTCACGATTTTTAACAGATTTATCGGAGTCGTCGGCGGATGTGTGATTCTTGTGAGTGTATTGCTTGCGTGGTATTTCTCAAAAAGGATCACGGAGCCGATCATGGAGCTCGCAACACTTTCACAGAAGATGGCCGATCTGGATTTTGATGCAAAATATACCAGCGGCGGAAGCAACGAAATCGGTGTACTGGGAGAGAACTTTAACCGGATGTCAGAAAGACTTGAGCAGACGATTTCCAATCTGAAAGAAGCCAACTATAAATTGCAGAAAGACATTGAGCAGAAAGAAAAACGAGAAAATATGCGAAGCGAATTTCTGGGGAATGTTTCCCATGAACTGAAGACGCCGATTGCCCTGATCCAGGGATATGCAGAAGGCCTGAAAGAAGGAGTCAATGATGATCCGGAGAGCCGGGAGTTCTACTGTGAAGTCATTATGGACGAGGCAGGAAAGATGAACCGGATGGTGAAGAATCTACTTGCCCTGAACCAGCTGGAATTTGGTGAGGATGATGTACAGTTTGAACGGTTTGATATTACTTCATTGATTTCGGGTGTCCTGCAGAGTCTGGATATTCTGATCGAGCAGAAAGAAGCACAAGTGATTTTCCGCCACAAGAACCCTGTTTATGTCTGGGCAGATGAGTTTAAGGTTGAGCAGGTTGTCCGGAATTATGTCAACAATGCACTGAACCATATCGATGGTGAGAAGGTGATCGAGATCAAGATCACCCAGGAAAATGATATGGCAAAAATTACCGTATTCAATACCGGAACGCCGATTCCGGAGGAAGATCTGCCACATATCTGGGAGAAATTCTATAAGGTTGATAAGGCAAGGACCAGAGAATACGGTGGAAATGGTATCGGGCTTTCTATTGTGAAGGCGATCATGGACTCCTTTGGAAAAGGATACGGTGCGATCAATCATACCAATGGTGTTGAGTTCTGGTTTGAACTGGACATGAAATAAATGCGAATCTTGCAATTCACACTGTAACGTGGTACATTATAAAAGAGCTTATTGCTGATTGACACAGGGAAGAAGATTGTGACATGAGCGGAAAAAGCTCTTTTGAATAACTACAAGAATATAAAAATCATGAGGATATGCGGATGATAGCGATTATTGATTATGATGCAGGAAACATTAAAAGTGTAGAAAAAGCGTTAAAATATCTTGGTGAGGATGCGGTTATCACAAGAGACAGAGAAGAGATACTTTCTGCCGATAAAGTGATCCTTCCGGGAGTCGGTGCATTTGGCGATGCCATGTACAATCTGAAAAAATATGGATTGGATGAAGTGCTTAGTGAAGTAGTAAAGAGACAAATCCCGCTTCTTGGAATCTGTCTTGGGCTTCAGCTTTTGTTTGAAAGAAGTGACGAGACGCCAGGGGTGGAGGGGCTTGGTATTCTAAAAGGAGAGATCCTTAGAATTCCGGACTGTCCGGGACTTAAGATCCCGCATATGGGATGGAACTCTCTGAAGCTTCAGAATGACGGCAGATTGTTTAAAGATTTACCTGAAGAGCCGTATGTATATTTTGTTCATTCCTACTATTTGAAAGCAACAGATGAAAGTATTGTAAAAGCGACAACCGAGTACAGCACACATATTCATGCTTCGGTTGAACAGGGAAATGTATTTGCCTGCCAGTTCCATCCGGAAAAGAGCAGTGATACAGGACTTCAGATACTGAAAAATTTTGTAGAATTGTAGGAGGGCAGACAGTGTTTACAAAGAGAATTATCCCATGTCTTGATGTGAAGAACGGACGGGTTGTAAAAGGTGTGAATTTTGTGGATCTCAAAGATGCAGGAGATCCGGTTGAGATTGCGAAGGCTTATGATAAGGCAGGTGCGGATGAACTGGTATTTCTGGATATCACGGCTTCTTCGGACGACAGAAGCACGGTGGTTGACATGGTGCGTAAAGTTGCTGAGTGTGTGTTTATTCCATTTACGGTAGGTGGTGGAATCCGGACCGTTGACGATTTTAAGGCATTGCTTCGGGAAGGTGCGGACAAGATTTCCATCAATTCTTCTGCAATCAATCGACCGGAACTGATCCGGGAAGCAGCGGAGAAGTTTGGAAGCCAGTGCGTGGTTGTCGCGATTGATGCGAAAAGAAGAGAAGACGGCAGTGGGTGGAATATCTATAAAAATGGCGGACGCATTGATATGGGAATTGATGCGGTCGAGTGGGCGAAGAAAGTAGAAGCACTTGGCGCAGGAGAGATTCTTTTGACCAGTATGGACTGTGACGGCACGAAGGCCGGATACGATCTGGAGCTGACAAGGACGATCGCGGAAAATGTATCAATTCCAGTAATCGCATCTGGAGGAGCAGGTAATCTGGAGCATTTCTACGAAGCACTCGGTGAAGAGGGGAAGGCAGACGCGGCACTTGCGGCATCCCTGTTCCACTATAAAGAGCTGGAAATCAGAGAAGTAAAAGAATATTTGAGAGAAAAAGGCGTATCGGTACGTCTGTAGAGAAAAGGTGGGGAATATGGCAGCAATTAACAATGACTGGCTGGATGCACTGAAAGGTGAATTTTCCAAGCCATACTATAAGAAACTGTTTGAAACAGTGAATCAGGAATACCGGACACACCGGGTATATCCTCCGGCAGATGACATCTTTAATGCATTTCATCTGACACCGCTTAAGGATGTCAAGGTTGTGATCCTTGGTCAGGATCCATATCATGGAGATGGACAGGCAGAGGGTTTAAGCTTTTCTGTGAAACCAGGGGTTGATATTCCACCGTCACTGGTGAATATTTATCAGGAACTGCATGATGATTTGGGATGTACGATCCCAAGCCACGGCAATCTGGTGAAATGGGCGGAGCAGGGAGTACTTCTTCTCAACACGGTTCTTACGGTAAGAGCACATCAGGCTAATTCACATCGTGGAATTGGCTGGGAAGAATTTACAGATGCAGCAATCCGTGTACTCAATACCCAGAACAGGCCGATTGTATTTATTCTGTGGGGAAGACCGGCACAGATGAAAAAGAGAATGCTGACCAATCCGAACCATTTGATCCTGGAAGCACCGCATCCGAGTCCGCTTTCTGCGTATCGTGGATTTTTCGGAAGCAAACCGTTCAGCCAGACAAATAAATTCCTTGAGGCGCATGGTGTAGAGCCAATCGACTGGCAGATTGATGAATTGTAAAGAATAAAAAATAGAGATTTCGGGCAGACTGTGAAGATTTATTTGCAGTCTGTTTTTCTTTTTTTATTTCATAGGAACTTCCTATGAAACAAAAGGCACTACGTGTCGGAGATGCACATTCTTTTTGTTACTGTTCACAGTACAATGTCATTTAGTTAACGTTTAATCAGGAAGTGAATTCTTACAGAACAAATTACAGATGAGCCTTAGTGGAACCGTTTTACAGATATGTTTACGATTTACTCATGAAGGAAAGCATGACAAGAAGACAGATTGCAAATCTGCCTCAAAACGGATTATAATGATATAGGTGTCTATGCTGCCCGATATATAAAATATCGCGGTCTTCGGAAATGAGCCGTTTGGAGTCTTGGGTATTGGCGTTCATTCCTGATAGGGATCAATTCCTTTTTCAGCAGGGACATCACATCATATTGGTCTTTCTCCGTGGTCAGACGGAGAAAGGCTCTGCAGATATGGGCAGCCATAGTGAAATTGACTTTGTATTCATGTTTTGTCCTATGTTTTTCCAGTAGTGTGTAGTTTATCATTGTTTCGGTTATGTTATACGCAAGTAGCCTTGCCCATATTTCCTGTTTCACGTATTCGGGTTTATACGCATGGAAATTACTCAACCCAATGGTATATTTCAGTTTCCTAAATGAGGATTCAATAGACCATCTGGCATTGTACAAGGTTTTGATACGTTCCACAGGGAATTCATCACGTGGCAGATTGGTCGCGATGCACTCGTATGTAGAAGTGCTGATAGGGAAGCGTAGAATACGGAAGGACAGCTCATATGTATCATAACTTCCATATTCAATGTAATCGAAAGCAGCTGCCTGATCAACAAAGCGTATGTAACCTTCTGTGTGGATGTCTGCCAAAACTTTTTTCGAATGGCTCCGGACCAGTATGACGCTGACATCAATATCGAAGGATTCCGCATCTGGAAAATTAAAATTGCCGACCAGTCCTTTGGAATGGATATCCTTGGTACGGAACAGGAAATACTGTCCCTGTTCCACAACATGTGCCATGTTGTTATAAGAGCAATAGACGCGGTCACCGATATAGATATTTTTTATTCCATCCAAAACATCGTGCCGGGCAACAGTAGTAGTCTGGTGATGAGAAAGCCGGAGTGCTGAAAAAAGTGCAGGTAGAGCCATCGGCAGCCAGGAAACGGTAATGCGAATCCATAAAGGAAGCGGGCGGCAATTCCATGGAAGCGGAATTAAAGTGCCGGAATACAGCTTCCAGCGCATCAGGTTTAAGCTTTGCGCGCTGCTGGCTGAGAGCAGAAGCGGTTGGTATGGAAGAATCCAGTCCCCAGAAATCAAGCAGTTCATGGCTAATTAAAGGGAACAAAAAAGAAAGGAAAACCAATCCAGACGGTATCAGCGGCAGGATACAAGAATAAATTGTGATTTCACAAGATTGGTGCTATAATAAGAGAAAAGTTCCTGCCGGGGCAGCCGCCCCGGTGGTATGGATAGAAAGGCAGGAAAACAATATGCACATCAGCTATAAACCACTCTGGCACACACTGTTAGAGCGTGATATGAGGAAAGAGGATTTAAGGCTTGCTGCTGGTATGACAACAAATATGATTGCCAACATGAGCAAAGAGGGAAAGCACATCAGCATGGATACATTAGCCCGTATCTGCGAAACGCTGAATTGTGAGATTACCGATGTGATTGAGTTAGTACCAGACGAGCCTGCTTCCACAGGAGGTAAGGAACATGAGAGAATTGAAACCAAGAATAACGGAAAACGGAATTGATTATATCCTTGTCGGAGATTACTACATCCCGGACTTGAAACTGCCGGAGGAACACCGCCCTATCGGAAAGTACGGACGGATGCACCGGGAATATTTAAGGGAAGTCCACCCAGCCAGATTGAATACATTGATACTGACCGGAGAATTGTGGACATATCTTGCAGACCTGAACGAACAGGCACAGGAACGGTTAGACACTATCATGGAGCAGATGAAAGCCACCGAGGGCGTGACAGAGGAATTGAAGCGAACTCAACAAATGGAATGGGTGCAGCGTTGTAATAACATTCACAACCGGGCAGAAGAAATTGTTTTGCATGATATAATTTATTCATACGGGAGTAATTAAATCGGAGGTATATAAGATGATTGAAATTGTATTTGGTGAAAGTGCCTGTGGAAGTTTGAAAATTGCCCAAACTTACGGTAAGGGAAAGTATAGAGGAAGTGCAGTTTCGGTCTTTATGAGGCACGAAGATGGGAGTGTTCCATCTTCAGATGAAATGAAAGAAGCACAAATTCAAGCACAGGAACAAGAACATATTGCTTGGGAGAATGCTATTCCATTGGGAGGCAAGAGCAGTGATGTTTATTGTTTTGATATGGCTCTTAGTGTGGGAGATATTTCTGATAATGGAATTGGCGAACAGCGGAAAAATGTTCTCAAGAAAATGCTGTCTGTCTGGTTTGTAGAGGATTTAGACTATCAGGTTGAAGAAAAAATACAGAAAATTAAAACTACATTGTCTTCGGTTATTGAACGATATGTAGCTGGGGAAGAAGTTCGTATTTGGTATAGCTATAATCCGGATGAACTTTGCGGTATGTACTGGCTTATGAAACAACTTCGACCATTAAACTGTCAGACAACAATTTATTTGGTTAAGTTACCTGCCTGGGAATATGGAAAAGAAAATACTATGACATCCAAAATAGCATGGGGTGAGGTTTCTCCTGGCGAATGGGGAAAATATATAACTCTACAAGAAAAAGCTAAGCCTGTATTTCTTTCAGCTTGTGCTATGAAATGGAATCAACTTCAAAATGAAAATGCACCTTTGCGTGCAATGCTAAATGGTAAATTGCAAAGTGTTTCAGAAGATATATATGATAGTTTCATTCTTCGTGAAATTGCGGAACAGCCAGAGCAATTCAAAATGGCTATTGTTATAGGTAATGTTTTAGGAAAATATCAACTTGGAATTAGTGATGTATGGATTTCTAATCGCATTGATAAAATGCTTGAAGATGGTGTGTTGGAAATTATACAGGACGCACCAAAGGGAGAAACAAATTATCGCCGGATATTAAGAAAACGAATGAAATAATAACCACAGCAAGAACCGCTGCTACATGGAAGGCACCCCAACCATGCAACAGCGGTTTTTTTTACCGTTTTTTCCTCTGGCTGATAGGCGTTCCCATTTTCTTTGATTTTTTGAGAATCCGAATCAGCCAGCGAAATTCTTCGTCTGACAGATTTTTATAGTTGATACCGAGCTGCTTGCAGTAAAGGACAACCAGCTTTTCATCCCGGCTGCCCTTGAAATTTTCGACTGCTTCGAGATTTTCTTTCAATTCATCGGCAACGGTGGTCTGGGGCGCACTCTCACTGTCCTTTTTGTGGGCTTCCCGAATATCCCGGATAATCAGGTTGAGGTCATCCAGAACCATGTGACTGAAATACTCATCATCACTGATATGGGCGGCTTGCAGCACTTTCAAATGCGGGTCATCTTCGCCTGGGCGATACCGTTCAATGATTTCATGCCGGACGGTATCGACAAGTGCATTGAGGTTTTGAATCTGCATGGTAGCAATCCCGTCCACATAAATCTCAATGTCTGCAAGAAACTTGATAAAATCTTTATGTGTAGCAAGCTCACAGAGCAGACGGTTGTTAATCCGACCGCTTTTCAGCAGTGCCACCATCTCATCATTCAAATGCAACTCCGTCAATGGTGTGTTGATCTGCTCCCTGTTCTCTATCCGGCACAGTAGATAATCAACAGAGACCCCATAGAAGTCTGCCAGCGTGATAAGGTTGCCATGATTGATTTCCTTAAAATCCTCTTTTTCATAACTTCCAAGAGCTGATTTGGAAATGCCTGTCAGCTTTGATAGTTCTTCCAGATTTAAGCCTTTGTCCTTGCGGAGTTCCCAAAGGCGTTCCTGTATGCTTGTTGCTCCTTTCATGGGCGCACGCTCCTTTCCAATGGTTTCATTGCTGCCGCTTATCTGGATTATATCACACTTTCCGCAATCGTGGAAATTTCTGATTTTTACCCCTAATTCCTACTTTGTGGACATACGGCACAGGGCACAAAAATGTTCTATGATACAGGTAGTTCATCGATGGATTATTCCAATCGAATGACCAGCCTGTGTGGGATATGCTTCCCCGGCGATGTAGCGCCATGACTTTTGGCAGGGATGTGGAGGAACCCTGACCGAAACGAGCGTACCAAAGGGAGCGATACGCCGCTGTGAGATTCAGGGGAGGAACGACACCGGGGAGAACTGGCGAACTGACACCGAAATGATACCGAAACACGACAATCTGATAGGGGGATAGTCTACCCTATCGCTGATACTTCGGGAGATTTTAATCGGCTCTATGACCGTAATTTTGCCGAAAATCGCCCCGAAACCATACACTAAAACGGGAGGAAATACAATATGCCGAGAATGAGCAAAAAGAGGAAGCATGAGCTTTCCTTTTACCTCAATGACCGGGGGCGTGTCACTTACAACGAATTATGCCGGAAATGCCAGCATGGGTGCAAGCAGAGCTTCCGGGCGGTTGTGATTGACTGCCCCCGTTATTTATCCAAACGATCAAAGAAAAAGGAGGAACACACCGAATGAATTTTGAATTTATGACGATAGACACACCATTGCCGCCCTGTATGCCATTTCCCAGAGCGTTGACAGGATTTCCAGTCAGCAGCACCGCAAAGGTCATGTACTGCCGGATGCTGGACGCTATGCTATCCAAAGAGCAGGAGGACGAGAACGGAATCCTGTTTGTCTGCTTCCCTGTCACAGCCATTGCCGCAGTCCTGTCCCGCAGTCCCATGACGGTCAAGCGTTCTCTGAATGAACTGGAAAACGCCGGACTTATCATGCGGGTGCGTCAGGGCGTGGGAGAACCGAATAGGATTTATGTGCTGATACCGGGAAAGGAGGACGCTGCCCTTGCCTGATACCTCGAAGCTGGAAAAGCTCAACCGGGAGCTGGAGAAAAGCGAAAAGAAACTGCGGAAAGCCATCAATGATGAAAAGGCATTGCAGCACCAGTTAAAGCAGCTTACCCGAAAGGAACGGACGCACCGGCTCTGCACTCGTGGCGGTATGCTGGAAAGTTTTCTGCAAGAGCCGGAACGCCTAACAGATGATGATGTCATGCTGTTGTTGAAACTCATTTTTCACAGGCAGGACACGCAGGAACTATTGAAAAAAATGCTGGAACGGGAGAAGCCGGAAACCCCTTAGTTTACTAAGGGCGCAATTATACACCACCCAGAGGTTGGTGCATTGCGTTCTCCGAAGGCTCCTCGCCGGAGAGCTGTGATTTTCCGCAGTCATGGTCTGCTCCAAATCAAACAGGGGACGCTACACTTCCCCTGCGCTGGCTGCAGCCAGCTACCCTTTTGTGGACTTGCCTGTTGGGGACACCTTGCGGTGCAAGCTGTTCCCAGCCGACAAGTTTCATAAAATATGCTATCTTTTCGATAATCGATGAAGTATAATAAAGTCAGAAATAAATCAGGAATTTGAGGTCAAGGCTTAAACGTGAGGTTTATATGAAAAAATACCAATGTCCTTGCTGCGGATATTTTACCTATAATGTTCCGGCAAATGAAGATTGTGGGTATATTTGCCCCGTTTGTTTTTGGGAGAATGACCCGTTCATTGCTTCTGATAACGAACCAAGCGACTCTAATCATGGAATAACGCTAAAAGAAGCGAAATCCAATTTCTCAAAATTTGGTGCTTGTGAAAAAGAAATGTTATGTTATATCCGACCACCAAGAGATGATGAAAAAGAAATTTCATAGCGACAACTTCCAACTTGTAGAACTGAAAAATTAGAAGTTGTAAAGGAGTGTGATAAAATGGAAACACTTTTTGACCAATACAAAGAACTGAATATAAATGGCTCTTTGATTTGTCTTGAACAAGTTGAAGATATTTATTCTTACTTCTGCTATCCGACCAATGCAAAGGCAATAGGTTTTGAAGGAAGTATTATGTATTGCTTTATTGAGCCGTATGGGGAAATGGTTTTTGCCTGCAATCCTGATACTTGTGCAGATGTTTTTGTTTATCCACTGGCAAGAACCTTTGAGGATTTTATGAGACTTATTCTTGCTTGTGGTTCTACTAATCCTATTGAGCAGATTATTTGGATGGACAAAGACAAATTTGAAAAACACCTCAAAGAGGAAGAAGCAATCCGCACAGAGGAACAGAAAGCGACATTAAGTTATCTTGAAACAGAATTAGAAATTTCCCCTATTGATAACCCTTATGACTATGTAAAAGAACTGCAATCTCGCTTTGACAATAGTGGCATTGAGTATAGTGATGAATACTATGATGTTTTGGGGATTGATAGAAAATAACAACAAATAAATTCCAGTTCGTCAGCTTCACATCGGGTCAACTTGTCCCGAACTTTTACAACTAAATACCCGCCGCCCACACAGCGGCACACCGAGCAGGAAATCTGAAAGAAAGGTTTCCTGCTTTTTTTCTGCCCAAAATGAGGTGGTAAAACGCCACCCCGTCCACCAATTAGCGAAAGGAGGGACACGAAATGCCCTGTCCACACAACGAAATCACGATTGTTCAGCGCAGTCAGCGGCAGTCTGCGGTTGCCGCCGCTGCTTACCAGAGTGGCGAAAAACTGTTCTGTGAATATGACCAGCAAGTGAAGCACTACCCGGAAAAGCGTGGTATCGTCCACAATGAAATCCTGCTCCCACCTAATGCCCCACAGGAATATGCAGACCGCAATACTTTGTGGAACGCCGCCGAAGCGGTGGAAAAACAATGGAACTCCCAGCTTGCAAGGCGGTGGGTGCTTACCATCCCCAGAGAGATACCGCCCGACCAGTATGCTGTCCTTGTCCGGGAGTTTTGCCAGAAGCAGTTTGTTTCCAAAGGCATGATTGCTGACTTTGCCATCCATGACCCCCATCCGCCGGGACACAATCCCCACGCCCATGTCATGCTCACTATGAGGGCAATGGACGAACATGGAAAATGGCTTCCCAAGAGCCGCAAGGTTTATGACCTTGATGAAAGCGGAGAACGGATAAAACTTCCGTCCGGCAGGTGGAAAAGCCACAAGGAGGATACGGTTGACTGGAACGACCAGAAGTATTGTGAAATCTGGCGGCATGAATGGGAGGTCATCCAGAACCGCTATCTGGAAGCCAATGACCGCCCGGAGCGTGTGGACTTGCGTTCCTATGCCAGACAGGGGCTTGATATTATCCCTACTGTCCATGAGGGGGCTGCTGTCCAGCAGATGGAAAAGCGTGGTATCCAGACAAATATCGGCAACCTGAACCGGGAAATCAAAGCTGCCAACCGCCTAATGAAGTCCATCCGGCAGCTTATCCAAAACCTCAAAGGCTGGATTACCGAGCTGGGAGAAAAACGGAAGGAGCTGCTTGCACAAAAAGCGGCGGAGGAAGCGACACTTCTTCCCAATCTGCTGATGAAGTATATGGAGATACGAAAGGAAGAACGGAAGGACTGGACGAGGGCTGGACAGAACCGGGGGACTTCACAGGACTTAAAGGCAGTCAGCGAAGCCCTATCCTATCTCCGGCAAAAGGGGCTTTCCACTGTGGAGGACTTAGAAGCATTTCTGGAATCTTCCGGGAAATCAGCCGCAGATTACCGCAATCAGATGAAGCCAAAGGAAGCCCGCAGCAAAGTGATTGACGGGATTCTTGCCAGCCGGACAGACTGCAAGGAATGTAAGCCTGTCTATGAGAAGTACCAGAAGATGTTTTTTAAGAAAACAAAGGAGAAATTCAAACAGGAACACCCGGAGGTTGCCCGGTATGAGAAAGCCGCCGCCTACCTTGCCAAGCACCCGGACGATAAGGACAGTACCCAAAATGAGCTGCAAGAGGAGCAGGAAAAACTTCTCAGCGAAATCGCAGAGCTGAAAGAACCTTTGACCGAGGTACAGGCTGATTTGAAGAAGTTGCGGGACATCCGCTACTGGGTACGGAAAGCTACACCCGGCACAGAAGAAAGCAAAGAGCCGCCCAAGAAGCAGCCTATCAAGGAAGTCTTGCAGGATAAGGCAGACGAGAAAAAAGCACAAAGAACTGCCCAGGAACAGACGAAACACAAACAACAGGATATGGAACTTTAACAGGCACTTGCCATTTTCAATCAGAGAATGTCAGGTGCTTTTCTTTTTTCAAGGAGGGATAGATTTGAATGTATTTGAAGCTGTGAAGCAGTCCGTCACAACAAGACAGGCTGCGGAGCATTATGGAATCCATGTAGGTCGGAACGGGATGGCTTGCTGCCCGTTCCATAACGATAAAACCCCAAGCATGAAGCTGGATCGGCGTTACCACTGCTTCGGCTGCGGTGCGGATGGGGATGTGATTGATTTTGCCGCCGCCCTGTATGGGCTGAGAAAGAAAGAAGCCGCCGTACAGCTGGCACAGGACTTCGGGCTTTCCTATGAGGACTGGAAACCGCCGGGAAAGGAAAAAAAGCCAAAGCCCCGGCAGAAATCCCCGGAGGAACAGTTTCAGGAAGCAAAGAACCGCTGCTTCCGTATTCTTGCCGATTATCTCCACTTGCTTATGGCATGGAGAAAGGACTACGCCCCGCACTCCCCGGAGGAAGCCTTTCATCCCCGGTTCGTGGGAGCCTTACAGAAGCAAGCCCAAGTGGAATATCTGCTGGATATATTGCTGTTCGGGGAGACAGAGGAAAAAGCGGCTTTGATTGCGGACTACGGAAAGGATGTGATACAGCTTGAACAGCGAATGGCAGAGCTTGCAGCCGCAGACGCAGCAAGAATTAAAAAACACCATGAACGCCATGCAGCCACCCCAGAGCATTGAGGAAATCAAAGCGGGACTGGAAACTACCGAGAAAGGCGGTGTCCGTCAGAGCATACGGAACTGCCTGACCGTATTCCAGCGTGACCCGCTGCTTTCCGGGGCTATCGCATACAACATCCTGACCGACCGCAAGGACATCATAAAGCCCATCGGCTTCCACAGAGAAAGCACAGCCCTGAACGATACGGATATGAAGTATCTGCTTCTCTATCTGGAAGAAACCTATGGGCTTACCAATGAGAAAAAGATTGATAATGCCATCGGGATTGTGGCGAATGAAAACAAGTACCATCCCATCCGGGACTACCTAAGTGCCCTTGTGTGGGACGGGACAGAACGAATCCGTTTCTGTCTGCGGCACTTTCTGGGGGCTGACGCAGACGATTACACCTATGAAGCGTTGAAGCTGTTCCTGCTGGGTGCAATCTCACGAGCCTTTCAGCCGGGGTGCAAGTTTGAAATCATGCTCTGTCTGGTAGGCGGTCAGGGGGCTGGCAAGTCCACTTTCTTCCGTCTGCTGGCAGTCCGGGACGAGTGGTTCTCCGATGATTTGCGGAAGCTGGACGATGAAAATGTGTACCGCAAGCTGCAAGGTCACTGGATTATCGAAATGTCGGAAATGATGGCAACTGCCAACGCCAAGAGCATTGAGGAAATCAAGTCGTTTTTAAGCCGGCAGAAAGAGGTCTACAAGATACCCTATGAAACCCACCCGGCAGACCGCCCCCGTCAGTGCGTGTTTGGCGGCACTTCCAATGCCCTTGACTTCCTGCCCCTTGACCGTTCCGGCAACCGCCGCTTTATCCCGGTCATGGTGTACCCGGAGCAAGCTGAGGTTCACATTTTGGAGGACGAAACTGCTTCCAGAGCCTATATCGAGCAGATGTGGGCAGAAGCAATGGAGATTTACCGAAGCGGCAGGTTCAAGCTGGCTTTCAGCCCCGCCATGCAGCGGTATCTCAAAGAACACCAGCGGGATTTTATGCCGGAGGACACCAAAGCCGGAATGATACAGGCGTATCTTGATAAGTACACCGGGAGCATGGTCTGTTCCAAGCAGCTCTACAAGGAAGCCTTGAACCATGCCTTTGACGAACCGAAGCAATGGGAAATCCGGGAAATCAACGAGATTATGAACCAGTGCATTTCCGGCTGGCGGTACTTCCCGAACCCAAGAATGTTTTCAGAATATGGCAGACAAAAGGGCTGGGAGCGTGAAAACCCGGCAACGGACTCCGGCAACCCGTCTGAAAAAACGATGGATGGTTTTGTGGAGGTCACAGAACAGATGGAGCTTCCATTCTGAAAATGACAGCCCGTTGCACCCTCTGTTGCTATCCCGTTGCCGAGCCGGTTGCCGGGGAAAACCCCTTATTTCCGGGCTTTTCTCCCTTATAACAACCAAAACAACAGAAAAATAAAAGAAAAGTATAAATAGTAACCATCGCCAGATTGAGATTGTTTGCAAGGTCTTTTGAAGCCCGTTGCCGGACTTCGTTGCCGACACCCTCTGTCTGGCTATTTTCATGTATGGAGGATAACTGCCTATGGCAAAAAACAAAACAGAGATTCATGTGACCACTGTATTTGACGGGGAGCTGGACGCAACCGATGTGTTCGTCAGCCTGATTTCCCAGAAATACGGAAAGACAAATACGAAAGAATATCTTGCTAAAAAGAAAGATTTGAAGTATAATGAAGATGAGGTTCAAAAGAGCCAGATACCGTCTGGATTGTGTGGGTAAATGGCTATGATGAATGAAATGGAATACAGAACAATAGGTTCGGCACTTGCCAGGGGTTATCGTGCAGCGGTCTATTGCAGACTGTCAAAGGACGATGACCTGCAAGGCGAAAGTGCCAGTATCGCAAACCAGCGTGATATGCTGGAAAAATACTGCGAAAAGCAGGGATGGGAGGTTGTGGCAGTCTATCAGGACGATGGCTTCACAGGTCTTAATATGGAGCGTCCTGATTTACAGAGAATGTTGAGAGCCATTGAGCGCAGGCAAATCAACCTTGTCATCACGAAAGACCTCAGCCGACTGGGGCGTAACTATCTGCAAACCGGGCATTTGATTGAGGACTTTTTCCCAAGAAACGGTGTCCGCTATATTGCCATGAATGACGGTATCGACACCCTGCGGGATAACAACGACATCGCCCCGTTCAAGAATATCCTGAACGAGATGTACAGTAAGGATATTTCCAAGAAAGTCCATTCCTCTTATCTTCTGAAAGCGCAGAAAGGACAGTTTACCGGGTGTCTTGCCCCGTTTGGGTATCGGAAAGACCCGGAGGACAAAAACCATCTGCTCATTGACGAGGAAACCGCCCCGATTGTGCGGCTGATTTTCGGATATGCCCTAAACGGTCATGGTCCGAACTATATCCGCAGACGGCTGGAGGAAGAAAAAATCCCCTGCCCCACATGGTGGAACCGGGAACGGGGGCTTCGCAATACCCGTACCAAATGGGAAAAGAAAGACCCGGAAAATGGGCGGTATATGTGGGACTTCTCCGTTATCAAAGACCTTTTGATGAATCCCGTCTACACTGGGGCGATTGCTTCCCAGAAAAAGGACTACCGTTTCAAAATCGGCACGATTGGTGAAAAGAAGCCGGAGGACTGGATTGTGGTGGAGGGGCAGCATGAACCGCTGATTGACCGCATGAGCTTTGACATTGTGCAGAATAAGCTGATATCCCGCCAGCGTCCGGGGCAGACCAATGAAATCAGCCTGTTTGCCGGACTGATAAAATGCGGCGAGTGTGGGAAGTCGCTGACGGTACGCTACACAAACGCAAAACATCCCCAGCAGATTTATTCCTGCAAGACCTACAATGCCTTTGGAAAGAACCACTGCACCCAGCATCGGATTGACTATGACACCCTTTACAGCCATGTGCTGCGGAAAATCCGGGAATGTGCCAGAGCTGCCCTGATGGACGGGGAAGCGGTTGCCGACCGCCTGACCAATACCTGTGAAGCCGAGCAGCGGGAACAGCGGGAAGCAATGGAACGCTCCCTCACAAGGGACGAGGAACGGATTGAGGTTCTGGACAAAATGGTAATGCGGCTTTATGAGGATATGATTGCAGGGCGTATCAGTGAACAGAATTTCAACACCATGCTGGAAAAGACACAGACCGAGCAGACGGAGCTTAAAACAAAAGTGTCCGAGGGCAGAAAGCGGCTGTCCGATGAAGTCCAGCTTGCCAATGACGCAAAACAATGGGTGGAAGCCATTCAGGAATACGCCAACATCACAGAGCTGGACGCAGCTACCCTCAACCGCTTAATCAAAGAAATCGTCGTGCATGAGCGCATTGACGAAGATAAAACAAGACACATTTCTATCGAAATTCATTTTAATCTCAAACCCATCCCGGAGGTGGAACAGGTCACTGCCTGACCTGTCCCGCCGGGACGGTTCTCTTAAAAACACCATATAGATTTTTGTACGCCGCCGCCCGCCATCGAGCAGAGTTTTACACCTAATTGGGGATAAAACATTTCAACCCTGGTGGAAGATGAGCCTTGTGAAACGAGAAAGGAAATAAGTTTCTGGGCAGGGATTTTTTTGCTTCTCTTGAAATCGGAATCGGGATGGACAGCATACTGTGAAATATCAGAAACAATGTGTTCCACAGAAGAAAAAAACAGTTCTTTGATTTGTTGATGGATCATGATCATGTGCCTCCTTGAGAAAGTGATATACCACTAATTCAAGGGCCGCTCTCGCTACCTCAACAAATTTATCAGTAGCGAGAGCGACCGCACATTTTGCACCCTATGTCAACCCTTTGGGTAGCTTTTTTGAAAAAATTTGGGTTAGACCCACAATTAGGGGCTAACCCTGTAACTTAACTAAATGACATTGGGTACTGAACAGTTACGGATAAAAATGGGGGGCTGTCGCATTAGCTAATGCGACAGCCCTTCTGATCATTTACATGGTCTCATTTTCAAATTTTTCTGTATACTTTTTCTGGATCAAATCCACTAACTCCGGTGCCTTTCCTCCGATCGGGGTGCCGTTCATCTCGCAGACCGGGGAGCAGAATTTTGTGGAGCTGGAGACGATGATCTCGTCGGCATCCATCAGCTCTGCCATGGTAAAAGGTGTCTCGTCGACGATGATCCCGTTATCCTTGCAGATCTGGATGATGTGCATTCTTGTGATTCCCGGTAAAATATAGTGGTCTGTCGGGTGGGTCTTAAATACGCCGTCCTTGATGATGGAAACGTTGCTGTGGGCACACTCGGTGACGATATCACCGCGGTGGAAGACGCACTCGCCGCATCCGAGAGACTCCGCTTTCTCTGCCGCCATGACGTTGACGAGAAGGTTTAATGTCTTGATATTGCAGTGGAGGAAACGGGTGTCTTCCATGTCTGTAAGTTTCAGACGTTTGCTGGAGTCAGCCGATTTCCCAGGCTTCATGAAAATCCAGAGATTCGGCTTTGTGCCTGCAGCTGGGAACTGGTGCTGACGGATGCCGGTTCCCCGGGTCATCTGCCAGTAGATGAAGATATCCTTATCGTCCATTTTTGCCAGCATATCGTAGAGGATCGCCGCAAGCTCGTCCTTTGTGTAAGGGATATCGATCTTAATGAGTCCGGCGCTGTTGAAGAAACGGTCCAGGTGCTCTTTTAAAGCGAAGATCTTTCCGTTTCTCGCCAGTGTCGCCTCGTACACACCATCACCGAAATAACATGCGCGGTCGTTCATCGGAACGGTCATCTCTTCCAGAGGTCCGAATTTACCGTTGTAGTAGCCAAGTGTTTTCATTTACATTTCCTCCTGAATTTACGAAAAATTTTTTCGGATATAACTGAAATATTCTATCGCTATCATAGCATGGAACAGGAGGAAAGTAAAGGAAAGAGGAAGGATTTTAGCTAATGTTTTTGGATATATTGTATAAAAGGTCCTATATTTTCCCATTGTCATATGTAAAAATTTTCTGTATTATATAGAATAATTATAACTGTTCAGTAGGTCTGCGCATTTACTGCGCTGACCGTAAGAAAAATTAGGCTGGAAGGCAAAAATCCTATCGGAGCAGCTGATTTGGAATGGATTTTTGCGCGTAATTGTGAGGGTACTGAACCAATGTCATTTAGTTAACGTTTAATAGGGAGCGAATTCTTACAGAACAAATTACAGATGGGCCTTAGTGGAACAGTTTTACAGATATGTTTACGATTTACTCATGAAGGAAAGCACGACAAAAAGACAGATTGCAAATCTGCCTCAAAACGGATTATAATGATGCAAGTAGCCTTGCCCATATTTCCTGTTTCACGTATTCGGGTTTATATGCATGGAAATTACTCAGCCCAATGGTATATTTCAGTTTCCTGAATGAGGATTCAATGTTTCATCTGGCATTGTACAAGGTTTTGATACGTTCCACAGGGAATTCATCACGTGGCAGATTGGTCACGATGCACTCGTATGTAGAAGTGCTGATAGGGAAGCGTAGAATACGGAAGGACAGCTCATATGTATCATAACTTCCATATTCAATGTAATCGAAAGCAGCTGCCTGATCAACAAAGCGTATGTAACCTTCTGTGTGGATGTCTGCCAAAACTTTTTTCGAATGGCTCCGGACCAGTATGACGCTGACATCAATATCGAAGGATTCCGCATCTGGAAAATTAAAATTGCCGACCAGTCCTTTGGAATGGATATCCTTGGTACGGAACAGGAAATACTGTCCCTGTTCCACAACATGTGCCATGTTATTATAAGAGCAATAGTGCCGGTCAACAGTAGTAGTCTGGTGATGAGAAAGCCGGAGTGCTGAAAAAAGTGCAGGTAGAGCCATCGGCAGCCAGGAAACGGTAATGCGAATCCATAAAGGAAGCGGGCGGCAATTCCATGGAAGTGGAATTAAAGTGCCGGAATACAGCTTCCAGCGCATCAGGTTTAAGCTTTGCGCGCTGCTGGCTGAGAGCAGAATCGGTTGGTATGGAAGAATCCAGTCCCCAGAAATCAAGCATTTCAACCCTGGTGGAAGATGAGCCTTGTGAAACGAGAAAGGAAATAAGTTTCTGGGCAGGGATTTTTTTGCTTCTCTTGAAATCGGAATCGGGATGGACAGCATACTGTGAAATATCAGAAACAATGTGTTCCACAGAAGAAAAAAACAGTTCTTTGATTTGTTGATGGATCATGATCATGTGCCTCCTTGAGAAAGTGATATACCACTAATTCAAGGGCCGCTCTCGCTACCTCAACAAATTTATCAGTAGCGAGAGCGACCGCACATTTTGCACCCTATGTCAACCCTTTGGGTAGCTTTTTTGAAAAAATTTGGGTTAGACCCACAATTAGGGGCTAACCCTGTAACTTAACTAAATGACATTGGGGAGTGAACAGTAACTTCTTTTTTACTTTGCATGCCGGAATCAATGGAAACAGTTGACCGTAAAGAGATCATTTGGCATAATAGATATATGAATACTTGTTCATATGAAAGGGGTAACTATGAAAAAGACAGAAGTAGAATGTTGTGATACATTTTGTATACACGAAGAACTTGTACATAAGGCAGAGGGGCATATACCGGATGAAGAGGTTTTGAAGGATCTTGCTGATTTTTTCAAGGTATTTGCAGATACCACGCGGATCCGGATTTTATGTGTTCTTTTTCAGTCTGAGATGTGTGTTTGTGATCTGGCGGAAGTTCTTGGAATGACGCAGTCCGCGATTTCCCATCAGCTCCGGATGCTCAAGCAGATGAAGCTTGTGAAGAACAGACGGGAAGGAAAAACGGTGTTCTATTCCCTTGCTGATGATCATATCCAGACCATCATGAACCAGGGAATGGAGCATATTCTGGAATAACAGATGATATATCAATATAGAAGGAAGGAAACGATAACAGTGACAGCAGGAAGAAAGAAAAAGGTAATCATAGGGATCCTTGTAGCACTTTGTATGACAGTAACGGGATGTGCTGGTTCTGTAAAAAAAGGAACGAAGTATCTGGAAGAAAAAGACTATAAAAATGCAGAGGTGGAATTCCAGGATGCGGTAGACAAAAAGAAGAATCTGGGAGAGGCTTATCGCGGACTCGGACTCTGCTACTGGGAACAGAAAAAGTATGAAAAGGCAGAGAAGGCGTTGGAAAAAGCATTGAAGAATGGAACGGAAGAGACAGCAACTCTTTATAATATTCTGGGAATCTGCGATCTGGAACTGGATAAACCGGAAAAGGCAGTGTATTATTTCGAAAATGGGCAGGAGCTTTCAGGCGCAGGAAAAGAGCTGCTAAAAGAAATGGCATATAATCTGGTAGTCGCCTATGAAAAAGCAGGGGATTACCAGTCTGCAAAAGAGAAGCTGGACAGTTATCTGAAAGCAAATCCAGATGACAAAAAAGCGCTGAAAGAGCAGGAATTTTTAAATACACAGATTTCGGAAGGAGATCAGCAGTAGAGCGGATCGGATGAGCAGATCTGATCCGGGACGGAAAGAAATCTGGCAGGGGAGAATAATATGGCACTTTATGAAATAAAAGAAGAAAAGGAAAGGGTAATTCTGGTCGGTGTCAGTACAAGGGAGAACGATGACACGGAAGATTCTCTGGATGAGTTAAAGGATCTGGTGAAGACCGCAGGTGCGGAAGCGGTCGGACGGGTAATCCAGAAAAGAGAGCTTGTCCATCCGGGAACTTATGTCGGAAAAGGCAAGATTGAGGAAATCCGGGAGCTTTTGTGGGAGCTTGACGCAACCGGGATCGTCTGTGATGATGAGCTGTCTCCGGCACAGATGAACAATCTGACGGATATTCTGGATGTGAAGGTAATGGACCGGACGATGGTCATTCTGGATATTTTTGCAGGACGGGCTTCTACAAGTGAAGGAAAGATCCAGGTAGAACTGGCACAGCTTAAGTACCGGCAGTCACAGCTTACTGGGGCAGGAAGGGCGATGTCACGTCTGGGAGGTGGAATCGGAACCAGAGGACCGGGAGAAAAGAAGCTGGAGATGGACCGGAGACTCATCAAGAACCGGATCGCACAGCTGAACCGTGAACTCAGGGAGGTGAAGAGACACCGGGAACTGACACGCGAACAGCGGACGAAGAACCGGATCCCGGTCGTGGCAATTGTCGGTTATACCAATGCCGGAAAGTCCACGCTTCTCAACACACTGACCGGAGCCGGTGTGCTGCAGGAGGATCAGCTTTTTGCAACTCTTGATCCGACGACAAGAAGCCGGAAGCTGCCAAGTGGGCAGGAGATTCTTCTGACAGATACGGTAGGCTTTATCCGGAAGTTGCCTCATCATCTGATCGATGCATTTAAAAGTACGCTGGAAGAAGCGAAGTATGCGGATCTGATCCTGCATGTAGTCGATGCATCCAATCCACAGATGGATGAGCAGATGTATGTGGTGTATGAGACACTGCAGCGTCTGGAGGCAATGGACAAACCGGTGGTCACGGCATTTAACAAGATGGACAGGATCGGGGAAAGCCTGACGGTACGTGACTTTAAGGCAGACCGGATCGTACAGGTGTCTGCAAAGACCGGAGAAGGTCTGGAGGCGCTTCTTCAGGCAATAGAAGAGATCCTGCGGGAGCAGAAAATTTATATCGAACGAGTTTATTCCTATCAGGAATCCGGGAAAATCCAGCTCATCCGGAAGTATGGAGAACTGCTGGAGGAAGAATACAAAGAAGATGGAATCCATGTATCTGCATACGTGCCGAAAGAGCTTGACGGGAGGGTATAACAGATGGCTTTACAGTTTATTTTTGGAAATCCGGGTTCGGGCAAGTCACATTATCTATATGAACATATCATTCGGGAATCAATGAAACATCCTGATATTAATTATATTATTCTGGTGCCGGAACAGTTCACGATGCAGACGCAGAAGGAACTGGTCCTGCGGCATCCGAGACATGGAATTATGAACATAGACGTGCTGAGTTTTGCACGTCTTGCTTTTCGTGTTCTGGAAGAAACAGGGAATGGAAGCAGGGAGATTCTGGATGATGAAGGAAAGAATCTGATTCTCAGGCGACTCGCGGGGAAAAAAGAAGATTCGCTAAAGGTTTTAAAAGGAAATATCAAAAAGCCAGGTTACATCAGTGAGGTGAAATCCGTTATTTCCGAGCTGACGCAGTACAACATTTCCCCGGATGGCATGGATGATATGATCACGGAGGCAGATGAGTCTTCGTATCTTGCCTGGAAATTGAAGGATATCCAGGTGATGTATCAGGCATTTGAAGAATATCTTGCAGATAAATATATTACAAAAGAAGAAATTCTGGACATTCTCTGCAATGTGATGGACAAATCGAGAATGCTGAAGGACAGTGTGATCGCGCTGGATGGGTTTACCGGATTTACGCCGCTTCAGAACAAGGTACTGGGGGAAATGCTGCATCATTGTCAGAAGGTGATGATTACTGTCACGATGGATAAGAGGGAAGATCCTTACGTGATGAAAGACAAGTATCAGCTGTTTGCGCTGAGTAAGCAGATGGTGACGTCTCTTGTGAAGATTGCAGGGGAGGAAAAGGTGCTGGTCGAAGAGCCGGTCTGTCTGTACCAGGAGCCGGTCTGGCGTTTTAGAAATGCGCCGGCACTTGCATTTCTGGAGAAGGAACTGTTCCGTTACAGTGGCAGGACTTACAGGGAAAAGCAGTCAAATGTGCGGGTTTATGCAGCGGCAAATCCCAGGATGGAAGTAGAATGCGCTGCCCAGAGGATACGTTTTTTAATTCGTAAGAAAGAATATCGTTACCGGGAGATCGCGGTGATCGCAAGTGACATGAATCTCTATGCGGATGAGATCGAGAAGACTTTCCGGGAGTATGAGATTCCGGTTTTCATGGATTATAAGCGGAATGTACTTTTAAATTCTTTTGTGGAGTATATCCGGAGTCTTCTTGCGATGGCAGAACAGAATTTTTCTGCAGAAAGTGTGTTCCGTTTCTTAAGAACGGATCTGGTCGGATTTACCGGTGAGGAATTGGATCTTCTGGAAAATTATGTACTTGCGCTGGGCATCCGTGGTTACAAAAAATGGCAGGAAAAATGGATCCGCAGAGCGAAGGATACGACCGAGGAAGAGTTGGAGGTACTGAATCATCTCCGGGTATGCTTTGTGGAAAAAACAGAAGATCTGGTGTTTGTCTTAAAGCAGCGTCAGAAGACAGTGCGGGATGTGACGCTTGCAATCTGTGAATTTCTGGAAAAAGAAGAAATCCAGAAGCAGGTAAAAGTATTGGAGAATCAATTTACAGAAGCAGGAGAGCTTGCACTTGCAAAAGAATATGCACAGATCTATCGTGTGGTGATGGAGCTGTTTGACAAGTTTGTAAGTCTTCTTGGAGATGAGCGGATTGCGCTCAAAGAGTACAGGGAGCTTCTGGATGCCGGAATGGAAGAGGCAAGGATCGGTGTAATTCCGCCAAGTCTGGATGAAGTGATGGCAGGAGATATTGAGCGAACGAGACTGAAAGATATCCGGGCGCTGATTCTTCTGGGAGTCAATGATTCTCTGATTCCGGGAAATGCATCCGCAGGTGGACTGATTTCAGACAGAGACCGGGAGCGTTTTGAAGAAAGAGGAATTGCGCTTGCACCGGGAACAAGAGAAAAAAGTTACATCCAGAAATTTTATCTGTATCTGCACATGACAAAGCCGACGGAAGAATTGATGCTGACCTACAGTAAAGTATCGGCCGATGGAAAGAGCAGGAGGGCGGCATATCTGATCGGGGATCTGAAGCGGATGTATACAAAGCTTCCTGTATTTAATATGGATCAGTATGGGATGGAGACAAAAGAAATGCTTCCACAGACCGGGATCGGGTCATTGATCGAAGGATTACAGAACCCGAAAAAGATGGAGGAAGGCAGCTGGCAGGAGCTGTACCGTTGGTATTGTGCGCAGGAGGACTGGAGCGAAAAGGTGCACGATCTGGCAAGGATCAGCAGATACCGCAGGCCGGAGGACGATCTGACTTTGCAGACCGCACGGAAGCTTTATGGAGACTGGGCACCAAGCATTTCAAGACTGGAGAAATTTGCTGCCTGTGCCTGTGCGCATTTTCTGACCTATGGACTTCGCCTTAAGGAGAGAGAGGTCTATGAATTTGCTGCTCTTGATTTTGGAAATATTTTTCATAAAGCACTGGAAAAATATGCCCGACGGGTAGAACGGGAAGGCCTGGAATGGACTGAGGTTACAAAGGAGCAGCAGGAACAGTTTGCGTCGGAAAGCGTGGATGAGAGTATCGTAGATTACAGCAATACCGTAATCTACAGCAGTGCGCGGAACGCGTATATCGTGCCACGTATGAAACGTATGATGAACCGGACGGTCTGGGCGATGACAAAGCAGCTTCGGAAGGGAAGCTTTAAACCGGAGGGCTATGAGGTAAGCTTTGGAAGCGGAAAGATTGACAGGATCGATACATGTGAGACGGAAGATCAGGTCTATGTGAAGATCCTGGATTATAAAACCGGGGCGAAGAGTTTTGATATGGCAGCTTTTTATCATGGTCTGCAGATGCAGTTGGTGGTGTATATGGAAGAAGCAGTCCGGCTGGAGGAAAGAAAACATCCGGGTAAAAAGATTGTGCCGGCAGGCATTTTCTACTATCGGATGAAGGATCCGATCGTCGGGAAAGAGCTGGATGAAGAAAAACTGGAAGAGGCAATTTTAAAGGAGCTTCGGCTGGATGGAATCATCCGTCAGGAGGATGCCGTGATTCAGAGACTGGATGCGGATTTTTCGGGGAATTCGCTTGTGATTCCGGCAGGAAAGACGAAAAGCGGCTATTCCAAAGCATCCAAAATGCTTCTGCCGGAAGAGTTTGATGCAGTGCTGACTTATGCACAGAAAAGACGGACTGATCTTCAGGGAGCAATGTACCGCGGAAAGGCGGAGGCACTGCCGTATGAGATGGGTACACAAAATGGCTGTACGTATTGCCCATACCGGGATATCTGCGGATTTGATGAGCAGATCGAAGGATATGAATACCGGAAGCTTGAGAAGCTTCCGAAGGAAATTGTAATGGAGAAAATTATGGCGAAGCTGGAAGAGGAGAAGCAGACATGGGAGTAAAATGGACCGAAGAACAGCAGCAGGTGATCGACCTGCGTGATCATAATATTCTGGTGTCAGCAGCCGCTGGTTCCGGGAAAACTGCTGTTCTGGTGGAGCGGATTATTGCGAGACTGACAAGGGATGCAAATCCGGTGGATGTCGACCATATGCTGATCGTGACCTACACTGAGGCGGCGGCGGCTGAGATGAAAGAAAGGATCGGTGCTGCGATTGAGAAGGAGCTGGAGGAGGATCCGTCAAGTGAACATCTGAAGCGGCAGTCTGCCCTGATCCATACAGCAAAGATTACAACGATCCACAGCTTCTGCCTGTCTGTGATCCGGGAGTATTTTCACACGATCGATCTGGATCCGGGATTCCGTATTGCGGAAGAAGGAGAATTAAAGCTTTTGAAGCAGGACGTGATGAAAGAGCTTCTGGAAGCAAAATATGAAGAAGGAAACGAGGATTTCCTGCGTTTTGTGGAGACTTTTGCAACCGGAAGGGAAGATCTGCAGGTGGAAGAAATCATCAGCAGACTGTATGAATTTGCCGGAAGTTATCCGGATCCGGAGGAGTGGCTGGATGACTGTGCAAGGATGTACGAAGAGAGCGGGGAAAAAGCCATTTATATTGAAAAGGTGATGGAGTATATCCGGAGAACAGTTGCGGATATGCAGATGCTGATGGAAAAAGCGGACCAGATCTGCATGGAACCGGACGGACCGTATATGTATGGAGATATGCTGGAAGCGGATCAGAAAGTTCTGAGAAAGCTTTTTGCGGCAAAGAGCTATGAAGAAATGTATGAGGCACTGAAAGAAAAGCCAGCATGGAAAACTTTGTCCAGAAAGAAAGATGACGCAGTAGATCCGACAAAAAGAGAGCAGGTAAGAGCCTATCGGGATACCTGGAAGAAACTTATCGATGACATTCGAAACAATTATTTTTTTCAGCCGCCATCTGAGATGGAAGCAGACCGGAAAATCTGCATTCCGGTGATGCATGAGTTGGTCAGTCTGGTAAAAGAATACCAGAGGGTACTTGCAGCTAAGAAGGCAGAAAAAAATCTGATCGATTTCCGGGATATGGAACAGTTTGCCTTGCAGATCCTGACAAGAAAAGAAAACGGAAAAAGAGTGCCTTCTGAGGTAGCCAAGGAGTATCAGAATACATTTGAGGAAGTAATGATCGATGAATATCAGGACAGTAACCTGATCCAGGAGGCGATCCTGACCAGTGTGTCCCGGATCAGCAGAGGGGAAAATAATCTCTTCATGGTAGGAGATGTGAAGCAGAGTATTTACCGTTTCCGCTTGTCAAGGCCGGAGCTTTTCATGGAAAAATTCAATACCTACAGTCTGACGGCCGGAGGAAACAGGCGAATCGATCTGCACAAAAATTTCCGAAGCCGTGCAGAAGTGCTGGATGCGGTAAACTTCATTTTCCGACAGATCATGACTGAAGAGCTTGGAAGGATCACATACGATGAGAATGCTGCACTTTATGTGGGAGCTTCTTACCCGGAATCCGAAAAGAATGAAACAGAAATCCTTCTTCTGGATACAAAAAGTGAGGAAGAGGATACCGGGCTTTCTGTGCGAAGCGGAAGCCAGACGGCAAAAGAGCTGGAAGTCCGTCTGATCGCACAAAGAATCGGAGAGCTGATGGAAAGTCAGCAGATTGTAGATAAAGAAACGGGAATGTTGCGACCGGTACGCTATCAGGATATTGTAATCTTGACAAGAAGCCCTGCAGGATGGACCGATACTGTTACACGAATTTTGCAGGAGGAGGGATTACCGGTTCTGGCTGAATCAGCAGATGGGTATTTTGAAACTCTGGAAATTGGATGGATGATGGATTATCTGCGTGTACTTGACAATTTTCGTCAGGACATTCCACTCGTTGCGGTGCTGAAATCTCCGTTTGGAAGAATGACAAATGAGGAACTGGCACAGATCAGAGAATTGAATGCAGAAGTACCATTTTATCAGAATGTACTGGAAACAGCGGATCCGGAAAAAAAGACAGATCTTCCGGCGGGCATTCTGAAAAAAGTGCGCGATGTATTTGGATGGCTCTTTTATTTCCGGGAGCGGATACCGTACACGGCAATCCATGATCTCCTGTGGGAGATCATGAAAAAGACAGGATACCGGGATTATATCGCGGCAATGCCAGGAGGAAAAGGAAGGCGCGCGAATCTTGATATGCTGATCACCAGGGCAAAGGCATTTGAGGCAACCAGCTATAAGGGACTGTATCATTTTGTCCGTTATATTGATCAGCTCAAGAAATATAATGTAGACTTTGGGGAAGCCGGGCTTTACGATGAGCAGACGGATGCAGTTCGTCTGATGAGTATCCATAAGAGTAAAGGACTGGAATTCCCGGTTGTGATCGTGACCGGAATGGGAAAGAGGTTCAACATTCAGGATACCACGGCAAGCGTTGTGATCCATCCGGATCTGGGGCTTGGAATCGATGCGATCGATCTGGAGCGGCGAACCAAATCTCCGACGCTATTAAAGAAAGTTATTCAAAATGAAATCGGTCTGGAAAATCTTGGTGAGGAGCTTCGTGTGCTTTATGTAGCACTTACACGTGCAAAGGAAAAGCTGATTCTTACCGGAACGGTTCCACATGCGGCAGACAAACTGGAAGCCTGTCAGCTGGAACAGGAAAACAGTCAGAAAGAAACACTGGACTTTACAAAACTTGCACGTGCAACGTCTTATTATGACTGGATCCTTCCGGCGGCAGTGCGTAAAACAGAAGAAGTTCCAATCGAATTAAAAGTGATTGGTGTTGATACGCTTGTAGAAGGTGAAGTGGATAAGGAAGCAGCAGATTATCTGGAAAAAGAGGTGTTCCTTGAAAAAATTGAAGCAGAAGAACATCCGATGGCTGTGACGGATGAACGTTTTCGGGCAAAAATCGAGGAAGCATTTTCCTACAGATATCCGTATCAGGGTGAAGATCAGATGAAAATGAAGTACACCGTGTCAGAGCTGAAAAAATATGCGGCAGCTTCGGAAGAAGAAGATGGAGAAATACTGATTCCGGAAGAGGAGATTGTTCCAATCCTTCCGAATTTTATGAAAGAGGAAGAAGAGGTAAAAGGAGCAACAAAAGGAACAGCTTATCATAAAGTAATGGAGCTTCTTGATTTTACGAAAATATATACGATGGATTTACTGCGGGAAAACATAGAGAATCTGAAAAACGAAGGATACCTGGATGCGGGAACAGCCGGGTGTATTCAAAAAAAAGAAATTATGGAGTTTCTTAATACGAATGTGGGAAAAAGAATGCAAAATGCAGCCAGGGCAAAAACACTTTACCGCGAGCAGCCGTTTGTTCTCGGTGTAGATGCAAAAGAATTTTATCCGGATCAGAAAAAGGGTGAAATGGTACTGATCCAGGGAATTATTGATGCTTACTTTGAAGAAGACGGAGAAATCATCGTACTCGATTATAAAACCGACCGTGTACAAACCGAAGCCGAACTAAAAGACCGCTACCAAGAACAGCTCCGCCTTTACACAAAAGCCCTCGAACAGATCACCCGGAAAAAAGTAAAAGAACAGATCATCTACTCCTTCACCCTTTGCAAAGAAATCCACCTGGAGGGCTACAAAAATGATTAAAATAATACTCCTGGCATACCTGCTATTGATCAACATCATCATCTACTTCACCTACGCCGCCGATAAAACCAAAGCCCGCCAAAACAAATGGCGAATCCCCGAACGCACCCTCATCCTCCTGGCCCTTCTGGGCGGCTCCCCAGCCGCCCTCCTCGCCATGAAACACTACCACCACAAAACCCGCCACCTGAAATTCAAATTAGGAATCCCTATTATTCTAATCATTCAAATAGTAATTACATATTTTCTTTACCCCCATATTTAAAATATTTGATCCCCCAGCACAGTCGCCTTACAGGCGCTGTGCGTCTCCTTTATCCAAAACATAATACCAAACGAAACTATCCACCCAGGGGCGCTGCGCCTCTTTATATAACTTCCCTTCTCCAAATTTTGCAGTCGACCCGTCCCCCCCCTTTCACAATCCTTCAAATTTCGCCCCGTGGGAAGCGGTGGACTTTATTTCTATCCGCAAGCTGTCACAACCTCCCTCCCACCATCCGTCTCCCACCCATTTCTTTAGGAAATCTTCAGAAAGTCTTATACAATATTACATTGACTTACTATATTATATAACGTATAATATGCTTAACAAAACAATATAACAAACAATAAAAGGATGTGAATCATATGGTATTTAACACCGGAGCTGCCCTCCTTGATGCAATCGTGCTTGCCGTTGTATCACGGGAACAGGAAGGAACCTATGGATATAAGATCACACAGGATGTCCGGAGAGTTCTGGATGTATCGGAATCAACGATGTACCCGGTACTCAGAAGACTTCAGAAAGATGAATGCCTGGAAGTCTACGATATGCAGTTTGACGGAAGAAACCGCAGATACTATAAAGTTACAGAAAAAGGAATGGCACAGCTTAATTTGTATAAAGTCGAATGGAAGAACTACACAAGGAAGATTACAGAGATGTTCGAGGGAGGTGCAGCCGAATGAGCCGTACAGAGTATATGAGGGAATTAGATGCACTGCTTCAAGGAATTTCGAAAGAAGAAAGAGAAGAAGCAATGCAGTATTACAACGATTATTTTGATGATGCCGGAAGCGAGAATGAAGAAAAGGTAATCGAAGAGCTGGGAAGTCCTGCAAAGCTTGCAGATACGATTCGTTCCGGGGTAAATGGCAATACCGATGAGGCGGAAAGTTATGGAGAGTACGGAGAGAGAGGATATCAGGACAGACGTTTTGATACCAGTGAGTATCCGGCGGGAAAAGATGGCTATTATAAAGACAGCTATTCGGAGACATGTGGAGAAAGCCAGTCACAGAATGACAGGAATCCATTTTCAGAAAGACAGTATTCTTATACAGCCAATTCTAATCAGGGATATACATATGCGGGAAATCAGGGATATGGTGCGGGTCAGACGACAGAAATGCCGCGGAAGAGATCTAGTGCCGGCAAGATCATTTTGATCATCTGTATCCTTTTGATTGGGCTTCCAATTGTAGTTCCGACAGCACTTGGTCTTCTTTTGGCGGCATTTGGAGTTCTGGTCGTACTTGCAATATCAGCAATAGCAATCTGGGTGGCAGCAGTTGCAACCGCAGCCGTAGGGATTCTGTTGGGGATTCACGGATTTGGTCAGCTGTTTTATTCCCCGGTTCTTGGAATTGGAATGCTTGGTGTCGGCTGCCTGCTGCTGGCACTTGGGGCAGTATTTACAGTATTGATCGGATGGGGATGCATCAAACTGATTCCAATGATGTTCCGTGGTCTTGTAAATCTTTGTCGCAGACCATTTCAGAAAAAGAGAGGTGAATGCAGATGAAAAAAGGATGGAAGATTTTCTGGACAGTTATTATAAGCCTGACAGGGGCAGGAGTTGTATTTTGTATCATTGCGTTATGCCTTGGAGTCACATTTTCACAGTTTGAAAAAGCATATCCGAATGGAATTGGTATTATAAGAAAGAATTACGTTTCTTTCGAGGAAGATTGGGATGATGACGACGATGATGAGCCGGAAGAGACAGAAAATGTTGTATCAGGGGAGACATTTTCGAACGTAGAGAATCTGAAGCTTGATATCGGTGCAAGTGAGGTACAGATCAAGACGGGGACGGATGATAAGATCCATGTGGATGATTCCAGGATGAAAACGGAAGATGCAGTGCAGAAAAGACTGTCCGATGACAGGAAAACCCTGGAAATAACAACGAAAATGCGCAGCAGTTTCGATTTCAAAAATGTGAGAAACGTAAAGGGAATACTTGTGATCTATCTTCCAAGAGATTACAAGTTCGATCAGGTGGACATGGAATATGGTGCAGTAACAGCAGAGATCGATGGACTAAATGCGAAAAGCCTTAAGATTGAAAGCGGGGCATCAGGCTGTACAATAAAAAATGCAGATATAGAGGAGTTAGATGTAGAAACAGGTGCCGGAAGTCTGGATTTTTATGGAACAGTGGAAAAAGAAGTGGACATTGACTGTGGTGCTGGAAGCGTCACACTGAATCTGGAAGGAAAAGTGGAGGATTATAATTATGAACTGGATAGTAGTGCCGGTTCGATAGAAATTGGAGAAGATATAGATCTTGGCGGCTTAAGCACAGAGAAGTCAATCGATAATGGCAGTAAACGCACGATTGAGATATCGAACGGAGCAGGCAGCGTGGAGATCCGTTTCCATTAGAATTAACATAGACAGAAAAATCTATCAGATGAAACACATATATAATAGAAGAAACACAAAAATAGGAGAAACTTTTAGGAGGAATTTTTATGGAACAGAAAAGATTATACAGATCCGTAACAAACCGTAAGATCTGCGGTGTATGTGGAGGTCTTGGAGAATATTTTAATATCGATCCTACATTGATCCGGCTTGGAGGTGTTTTGCTGGCTTGCGTAAGCTGTGGGACTGCCGTGGTTGCCTATTTTGTTGCAGCAGTTATCATTCCGGATCCAGAATAAAAAATAAGAGAGCTTTGCCGATAAAGAAAAGGCAGAAGGAGAAGAAGTCGGAAGTAATGTTTCCGGCTTCTTTTATAATAACCAGGTATAAATGTATAAAATCCGTAATTGGGGAAACACTCTGAAAAAGGAGTTGAAAGGTATGAAAAGCACAAAGACAAAGAAAATCAGACGCGAAGATATCCCCAATCTGGAAACAAGTGAGCGGGTAAAATACGAGATTGCGGAGGAGCTTGGACTTCTCGATAAGGTTCTGGAAGATGGCTGGAAGAGTCTGTCATCAAAAGAAACCGGGCGGATCGGAGGAATCATTTCAAAAAAATCCAGGAAGAATGAGACTGGGAATTTACAATAATATTACAAATTTTAAAAAATGTGAATATTTTGCAACGTTTGTTGAAAAAGCACTGTATGTTTGATATAATCGCTTGACCGCAAAAACCGAGAAAATGGAACGGGTGAGGCAAATGAATGAAAAAATGAACGTACTGGACGTACAGCTTGATAACTGTACGGCAAAAGATGCGATGAAGATCATTGCAGAATATATGCAGACAGAAGAACTTAACACAGTAGATATTGTTACGGTGGATACCCTGATGAGAGCGACACAGCTTGACGGTATGAAGGAAGAGCTGGAGAAACTGGATCTTCTGCTTCCGGGAGATATGGCGATTCTTGAAGCTGCAAAGATCACAGATAGAAAGCGGATCCAGGAGATGGAGGATCAGACGATGCTGAAGATGGTATTCCATTATTTTCATAAGAACCGCTGTAAGATATTTATACTGGCAGGATCTGAGGAAGAAGGAGACAGACTGCAGGGCTATCTGCATGAGGCATACAGTGGGATTCAGGTTGTCGGTATGAAAGCAGTACCGGCAGACGAAAGTGAGGATGACAGGATCACCAATCTGGTCAACGGCGGAGAAGTAGACTGTGTGATTGCCAGCATGGATTTCCCTTGGCAGGAACAGTTTGTTTACCGGTGCAAAGAGCAGCTGAATACCAGAATGTGGTTTGGAACAGGACATAGTATTGCTTCCTTTGCAAATGGTGAGAACTGGGCAGATCACCTGAAAAATTTTATCGGTAAAAGGATTTTAAAACGGGAGATCAAAAAAGAGCAAAAAAGAAAAGAAGTATAATTGAAGCGACAAAAGACTGAAAATAATAAAAAAAATCAAAAAATCTTTTTTGATAGAATAAATTTTATAATAAACTCAATTGAGGAAATGCATAAAAAAATGTGATTTCCTCTTTATTTTTTTGGTAATATGTATTAAAGTATTATATGTATATGGCTAAGTCCACAGTTGCGGGGGATGAAGATTGTACAAAGTGTATAGAACCACGGAGGATGGAGGAGAGAGAATATGATATCAAATCAGATACTGCAGAATACGATTGAAGGGTTGAAATCAATTACAAGGATTGATCTTGGAGTGATGGATACAGATGGAAAGACTTTGGCGACAACATTTCCGGAGCCTGGAGATTATGAGAATGCCGTTCTTTCGTTTGTAGAATCTCCGGCAGAAAGTCAGGTGATTCAGGGGTATCAGTTTTTCAAAATTTATGATGAACACCAGCTGGAGTACATTCTGATCGCCAATGGCGGCAGTGAAGATGTTTATATGGTTGGCAAGATTGCAGCCTTCCAGATCCAGAATCTTCTGGTAGCATATAAGGAGCGTTTTGACAAGGATAATTTCATCAAAAACCTTCTTCTTGACAACCTTCTTCTGGTGGATATTTATAATCGCGCCAAAAAATTACATATTGACACAGAGGTAAAACGTGATATCTTTATAGTTGAGACTTCTCGGGAAAGAGATGTCAGTGCGCTTGACAGTCTCCGTTCTGTTCTGGGTGGAAAGGGCAAGGACTTTATTACAGCTGTTGATGAGAAGAACATCATCGTAGTAAAAGAATTAGGTCCTGGCGATGGATATCCGGAGATGGACAAGACTGCACATGAGATTCTTGATCTTCTGAAAGCAGAAGGAGAAGAGAATGTCCGTATCGCATATGGTACGATCGTCAATGACATCAAAGAAGTATCCAAGTCTTACAAAGAAGCGAAGCTTGCGCTCGATGTAGGAAAGATCTTCTTCGACGAGAAGGAAGTTATTGCATATAGTGCGCTTGGAATCGGACGACTGATCTATCAGCTTCCAATTCCGCTCTGCAAGATGTTTATCCGCGAAATTTTTGAGGGGAAATCTCCGGACGAATTTGATGAAGAGACGCTCACGACCATCAATAAGTTCTTTGAGAACAGCCTGAATGTTTCCGAGACATCAAGACAGCTGTATATTCACAGAAATACACTGGTGTACCGTCTTGACAAACTGCAGAAGAGCACAGGACTGGATCTGCGCGTATTTGAGGACGCAATCACATTTAAGATCGCGCTGATGGTAGTCAAATATATGAAATACATGGAAACACTGGAGTATTAAGTTATATCGGAGTATGGATAATTAGGAGGAGCATATGATAGAACTTAAAGAAGTTACCAAGGAATACTCGAAGGGTATTGCTGCACTCAATGGTATCAACCTTCGGATCGAACAGGGAGAGTTCGTATTCGTAGTTGGAGACAGCGGTTCCGGAAAGTCTACGTTGATACGTCTTCTGATGAAGGAGATCGAACCAACGTCAGGTACGATTATTGTCAACGGTCAGAATCTGAATCGTATGAAACATCGCCAGATTCCGCAGTACAGAAGAGGAATCGGCGTTGTATTCCAGGATTTCAGACTTCTGAAAGACCGCAATATTTATGAGAATATTGCATTTGCACAGCGGGTTACAGAAAAATCAACCCGTGTCATCAAAAAGAAAGTGCCGGCGGCTCTGTCACTTGTCGGACTGGCACAGAAGTACAAAGCGTTCCCGAAGGAATTGTCCGGTGGGGAACAGCAGAGAGTTGCAATTGCCAGAGCTGTTGTAAATGAGCCTGCTATTTTGCTGGCTGATGAGCCGACAGGAAACCTGGATCCAACCAACTCATGGGAGATCATGAAACTTCTTGAAGAAGCGAACGAGAGAGGAACTACAGTTCTGGTAGTTACTCACAACCAGGAAATTGTAAACGAGATGAAAAAGCGCGTTATTACGATGAAGAAGGGTGTCATTGTCAGCGACGAACAAGAAGGTGGGTATAAGCATGAGGATTAGTACAGTTGGATACTCCGTGAAACAGGGAGTTAAGAATATTGGAAGAAATAAGATGTTTTCACTGGCATCTGTTGCAACTATGGCTGCATGTATCTTTGTGTTCGGACTGTTTTTCTCAATTATTATGAACTTTCAGTATATTGTACACAAAGCAGAAGAAGGTGTGGCAATCACTGTATTTTTTAATGATGATGCAACGCAGGAGCAGATTGATAATATTGGCGCACAGCTTAAAAAGCAGGATGGTGTAAAAGATATCAAGTATGTGTCTGCGGACGAAGCATGGGATACATTTAAAGATCAGTATTTTGGCGAATCAAGTGACCTTGCAGAAGGATTTAAAAATGATAACCCTCTGGCAGGATCTGACAACTATGAAGTATATATGACAGATGTGGCTTCACAGAAGAAGCTGGTTTCCTTTGCGGAAAGCCTTGACGGGGTTCGCAAGGTTAACAAATCAGATACCGTAGCCAATACACTGAACAGTGTGAACAAGCTGGTATGGTATGTATCGGTTGTTATCATTGCGATTCTTCTGGCAGTATCCATTTTCCTGATCAGCAATACGGTCACAATGGGTATTACTGTCCGAAGGGAAGAGATTGCAATTATGAAATATATCGGTGCGAAGGATGGTTTTGTACGGGCACCGTTCATCATTGAAGGTATCCTGATCGGTCTTGTCGGTGCGGCGATTCCGCTTGGTATCCTTTATGTACTTTATAATAAAGCAATTACTTATATTCTTACAAAATTCAGCCTGCTGAATAATATTCTGGATTTCCTTCCGGTGGGGCAGGTATACAAGACACTGCTTCCGGTCGGACTTTTACTGGGAATCGGAATTGGTTTTGTGGGAAGTTTCTTTACGATTAGAAAGCACTTAAGAGTCTAGTCGCATAATATTTAAGGGAGACGAATATGATAAGAGGGAAAAAGATACTTGGGGCGTTACTGGCGTTTACACTTTGCTTCGGTATGGTAATTCCGGCACAGGCTGATGATATTTCGGATGCGAAAAAGAAGCAGCAGGAGCTGGAACAGCAGAAGAATACGGCTGAGGCGGAGAAGTCGGAACTTTCTTCTGAACTGGATTCCATTGTATCAAAAATGGAGAAGACACAGTCAGATCTGACTGCAAAAGAGACGGAGATCAATGATGCAGAGACAGAGCTGGTAACTGCGAAAGCCAACGAAGATGACCAGTACCAGACGATGAAGCTACGTATCAAGTATATGTATGAGAACGGGAGCAATGAATTCCTGGAGATCCTGATGGAAGCTAACAGTATTGCAGATCTGCTGAACAAAGCAGAATACATCAACAAGATTTCCAAATGTGACCGTGAACTTCTTGTAGAATACGAAGATACAAGAAAAGATGTTGAGAACAGAGAAAATGCACTTAAAAAAGAGTATGCAGAGCTGGAAAGCCTGCAGGATGAACTTGCGGGAGAACAGGCAAATGTAGAAAAGCTTCTTGCTGATAAGAACATTCAGATCGATAACCTGACATCTGAGATCAGTAGTAATGCTGACAAACTGAAGCAGCTGATTGCAGAAGCAGAGGCGGCAGAAGCCCGCAGAAAAGAAGCAGAAGCAACGGCAGCCGCTCAGGCTGCACAGGCAGCGGCGGCAGCTCAGGCATCAGCTTCGTCAGGCACAAGCAGTTCAGGCGGCTCAGGCAATACAAGCAGCAATGCAAGTGCATCGGGAACCGGATCACTTACACATCCGGTACCGGGAGCAGCGATTACCAGTGGCTTTGGCGGACGTGTGGCACCGACTGCAGGTGCAACAACCGGTCATGACGGAATCGATTATGGTGCAGGATACGGAGCAGCAGTTTATGCGGCTGATTCCGGTACCGTTATTACCGCACAGTACAACAGTGCACGTGGAAATTACATCGTAATCAATCACGGTAATGGAATGCAGACATGGTATCAGCATCTGAGTTCGATGAATGTTAGCGTGGGACAGACGGTGGCAAGAGGTCAGGTGATCGGAAATGTCGGTACGACCGGAATTTCCACAGGACCACATCTTCACTTTGAAGTTCATGTAGGTGGTGTACCGGTCAATCCACTGAACTATCTGTAAGATAATACATAACAGGTATGAAAGAGTAAATGATGGAAAATAATAAAAAGAATTTTTGGAAGGGGGCGCTTGCAGGCGCCCTCGCCATGTTTATGGTAGGTGCTGCGGCACTTGGAATTATGAATGTCGCAGGTGTAGACCTTGGAACCAGTCAGGAAAAGGTTGTAAATGCGCAGGAAGAGAAAAAACTGAATAAACTGAAAAAGCTGATTGATGAAAATTATCTTTATACAGATGATTTGAAAAAAGAAGATCTGGAGAATGGACTTTACAGTGGATACATTAATGCACTGGGAGATCCATATTCCGTATACTATGATGAAGAACAGACTAAATCCCTGCAGGAATCAACTTCGGGAGAGTATTCGGGAATCGGAGTTGTTTTTTCACAGAATCAGGAAACTAAGGTGATCACTGCAGTTCAGGTTTATGAGAACAGCCCGGCGAATGAAGCAGGTATCCAGGTAAATGATATTCTGTATAAGGTTGGAGATAAGGACGTAAGTGGAACGGATCTTTCCGATGTTGTACAGCTGATCCGCGGTGTAGAGAATACGACTGTTGATATCACAGTCCTGCGTGGGGATGATGCGAAGGAAGTGACAATGACGGTTACCCGGAGAAAAATCCAGGTGGAGACAGTCAAGTCTGAAATGAAGGATGACCAGATCGGTTATATCCGGGTTACGGAATTTGACAGTGTGACCTATGACCAGTTCAAGAGTGCACTCGGCAGTCTGGAGGACCAGGGGATGAAAGGACTTGTGGTTGATCTTCGGGCGAATCCGGGAGGCAATCTTGCGACAGTCACACAGATGCTGGATTTGTTACTGCCAAAAGGTACGATCGTGTCAACAAAAGACAAGAGTGGTCACGAAGAGGTGATCTCATCGGATGATGAACACCAGTTTACGAAGCCGATGTCGGTTGTTGTTGACGGCAACAGTGCAAGTGCTTCCGAGATTTTTGCCGGAGCGATCCAGGACTACGGACTTGGATCGATCGTCGGAACAACAACTTACGGAAAAGGAATCGTTCAGCAGATTTTTGATCTTGGAGACGGAACCTGTGTGAAGCTGACAATGGCTGAGTACTATACTCCGAATGGAAGAAATATTCACAAAAAAGGAATTACGCCGGACGTAGAAGTTGAATATCAGCAGGATGAGAATAATCCGAATGCAGATAATCAGCTTGATGCAGCATTGGAACAGGTGAGAAATAAAATCAATCAATAACAGAAATCCGGAGGGAATGCCGAAAACGGCATTCCCTTTTAGTTTTTAATATGATATCATAAGTAAAGAATATTTTTTTTCAGGTAACAAAAGGACAATACTTTCTGTTACAGCAAAAATATAAATAGAAAACTGGAGGGAATAAGATGATTAACAAATTAGTCGCTAACATTAAAAAAACAGGAGCACCTATCGTTGTCGGACTGGATCCGATGCTTTCCTATGTACCAGAGCAGGTACAGAAAAAGGCATTTGCAGAGTATGGCGAGACTTTGGAAGGAGCAGCAGAAGCTATCTGGCAGTTCAACAAAGAGATCGTGGATAAGACTTATGATCTGATCCCGGCAGTTAAACCGCAGATCGCTATGTACGAACAGTTCGGAATTCCGGGACTTCAGGCATTTAAGAAGACGGTAGACTACTGTAAAGAAAAAGGACTTGTTGTTATCGGAGATATCAAGAGAGGTGATATCGGTTCTACTTCAGCAGCATATGCTGTTGGACATCTTGGAAGAGTTCAGGTAGGAAGCAAATCCTATGTACCGTTCGATGAAGATTTCGCTACTGTGAATCCGTATCTTGGATCTGACGGAGTAAAGCCATTTATCGAAGTATGTAAAGAAGAGAAGAAAGGTCTTTTTATCCTTGTTAAGACATCCAATCCATCCAGTGGAGAATTCCAGGATCGGCTGATCGATGGCCGTCCGCTTTACGAACTGGTCGGAGAAAAGGTTGCCGAGTGGGGAGCAGACTGCATGGGTGATGATTATAGCTACATCGGAGCAGTTGTGGGAGCTACTTATCCGGAGATGGGAAAAGTCCTTCGTAAAGTAATGCCGAAATCCTACATTCTGGTTCCAGGATACGGTGCACAAGGTGGAAAAGGAAAAGATCTGGTTCATTTCTTCAATGAAGATGGACTTGGAGCAATCGTAAACTCATCCAGAGGAATCATTGCAGCATATAAACAGGAAGCTTATGCAAAATACGGTGCAGAGAACTTTGGAGATGCATCCCGTGCAGCAGTAGAAGCCATGGTAGCAGATATCAAAGGCGCGCTTGAGAACAGATAAGAGAAAAGAATGAGCCGGTGTGACAGAAGCTTCTGACATACCGGCAAATCCGGATTATAGGAGAATAGAAGATGACTACAAAGAAAAAAGAACAGGCAAAGGTTGTATCGCAGGAGCAGCTTGCAGATGGAATCTTCAGTATGTGGATCCAGACAGAAGCAGCAGGGAGTGCAAGACCGGGGCAGTTTATTTCCATGTATACCAATGATGGAAGCAAGCTTCTTCCACGCCCGATCAGTATCTGTGAGATCGATAAAGAAGGTGGAAAACTTCGTGTGGTTTACCGTGTAACAGGGGAAAAAACCGGAACAGAAGAATTTTCACAGATGAAGGCAGGAGATACCATTCCGGTGATCGGACCACTTGGTAATGGATTCCCATTTGAAAAGGCCGAAGGAAAGAAGGTATTTCTGATGGGAGGAGGAATCGGTGTGCCGCCGATCCTGGAGCTTGCAAAACAGATGGAATGTGAGAAAAAGCAGATTGTGGTTGGATACCGTGATGCACATACTTTCCTGAAAGAAGAATTTGAACAGGCAGGAGAGCTTTATATTTCAACCGAAGATGGCAGTGTCGGAACAAAAGGAAATGTCATGGATGCAATCCGTGAGAATGCGCTGGAAGCAGATATGATCTATGCCTGTGGACCAACTCCGATGCTCCGTGCGATCAAACAGTATGCAGAAACAAACGGAATCGAATGCTATATTTCTCTGGAAGAGAGAATGGCATGTGGAATCGGTGCATGTCTTGCGTGCGTGTGCAAGTCAAAGGAAAAGGATGCGCACAGCAATGTGCACAACAAACGTATCTGTAAAGACGGACCGGTATTTCTTTCTACGGAGGTGGAAATCTAATGGATATGCGTGTAAATATTGCCGGAGTAGAATGGAAGAATCCGGTAACAGTGGCATCAGGAACCTTCGGATCAGGAGAAGAGTTTTCTGAATTTGTAGATCTGAACAAGCTTGGAGCTGTGACAACAAAAGGTGTGGCAAATGTACCGTGGCCGGGCAATCCGACTCCGCGTGTAGCCGAGGTTTACGGCGGAATGATGAACGCCATAGGACTTCAGAATCCGGGAATCGATCTGTTCTGTAAAAGAGATATTCCGTATCTGAAAAACTATGATACCAAGATCATTGTGAATGTCTGCGGACATGCACCGGAAGAGTATCTTGAAGTGGTAGAACGCCTTGCGGATGAACCGATCGATATGATGGAAATCAACATTTCCTGCCCGAATGTCAATGCAGGATTCCTTGCTTTCGGACAGGATGCAAAGCATGTAGAAGAGCTGACCGGACAGATCAAGAAGATCGCAAAGCAGCCGATCATCATGAAGTTGACACCGAATGTAACCGATATTACTGAGATAGCAAAAGCGGCAGAAGCAGGCGGTGCGGACGCAGTTTCCCTGATCAATACACTGACCGGTATGAAGATTGATATCAATCGTAAGACATTTGCGGTGGCAAATAAGACCGGAGGTGTATCAGGACCGATCGTCAAACCGATCGCTGTCCGCATGGTATATCAGGTAGCACAGGCAGTGAACATCCCAATCATTGGGATGGGCGGTATTTCCTGCGCAGAAGATGCGATCGAGTTCCTTCTTGCAGGAGCAAGTGCCGTATCCGTAGGAACAGCCAACTTTCACAATCCGGCAGTGACGATGGAAGTGATCGATGGAATTGAAGCCTACATGAAGAAGAATGGCTTTGAGTCTGTGAAAGATATGGTTGGAATTGTAAAATAAAGAACAGATAAGAGATGGAGGATAAATAAAATGGAAAGCTACAAACAGGAATTTATTGATTTTATGGTAGAAAGCCACGTTCTTAAATTTGGAGAATTTACACTGAAAAGCGGAAGAAAGTCCCCTTTCTTCATGAATGCAGGAGCTTATGTGACAGGATCACAGCTCAAAAGACTCGGTGAATATTACGCAAAAGCAATCCATGACAAATACGGGGATGATTTTGATGTATTATTCGGACCTGCTTACAAAGGAATCCCGCTTGGAGTTGTAACCGCGATCGCTTACAGTGAATTATACGGAAAAGAGATCCGTTACTGCTCAGACCGTAAAGAAGAAAAAGATCACGGAGCAGATAAGGGAAGCTTCCTCGGAAGCAAGCTTCAGGACGGAGACCGCGTGGTTATGATCGAAGATGTTACCACATCCGGCAAATCCATGGAAGAGACTGTACCGAAGGTAAGAGGAGCCGCTGATGTAACAATTGTTGGACTGATGGTATCCCTTGACCGTATGGAAGTAGGAAAAGGCGGTGTGAAATGCGCACTCGATGAAGTAAAGGATCTTTACGGATTTGAAACTAATGCAATCGTAACCATGAAGGATGTAGTAGAGCATCTGTACAACAAACCATGCAATGGTGAAATTGTTATCGATGACAACATCAAGGCTGCAATCGACGCATACTATGAGCAGTATGGTGCAAAATAAGGAGGAGTTACAGTGACAGAAAAGACATATAAGGTGATGGGACTTGCCGGCGGTGCCAATATTGCGATCGGAATTATTTCTATTGTTGTTGGTGTGACAACCGGGATCATTTTGCTTGTCAGCGGTGGAAAGCTGCTTGGTGCGAAAAAGGGACTGACATTTTAGGAAGGGCGCTTTAAGTTGAAAGCAAAGAACAGAAAAAGACTTCGGGTTCTTGGGAAGATTTTATTTGTCCTGTATATTGGATTTTTATTTTACTTTCTGATTTTTTCTGACTGGTATGGACGGGAAGGAACCGGGGAATATCATTATAACCTGGTTCTTTTCTGTGAAATAAAAAGATTTTGGCTGTATCGAGATGTTTTAGGATGGGTATCTTATGCAAATCTGTTCGGAAATGTCCTGATTTTCATACCATTTGGATTTTTTATGCCGATGGCAAGCCGGTATCGCAGCTTTTTTCTTACCCTTTTCTACAGTTTTGGAGTGAGCTTCTTTGTGGAGTGCTTTCAGCTGGTAACAAGAGTGGGGAGTTTTGATGTGGATGATATGCTGCTCAACACCCTTGGCGGTGTGATCGGGTATATCGTCTTCGCGATTTGTAATATGATAAGGAGATGGCACGATGCGAAGCAGGAGAGATAAAAAAAGAGCACGCGAAAGAGATCGAAATAAAAGAAGCCGGAAGTATGGTCAGATAAAAAGAAAGCATTCCCGCAAGGGAATCTGGTCCTGTGTGATGGCAGTACTTGTTACGGCAGTGATAGCGGGATTGATTGTAATGGCATTTATGAATAAAGGGAAATCAGCAGCAATGGTAGGAAGCTTTGGGGTTTTTGATATGATTCTTGCCTGCATCGGTATTGTAACGGGTGTAAAAGGATTTAAAGAAAGAGATAAAAATTATCTGACCTGCAAGATCGGAATTGTTGTAAACGGATTTATTTTACTTGCCCTGATCTTAGTATTTATAAGAGGATGTGTATAAATGGAAGAAAGATATAATCTGGCAATTGACAGAATAAAAGCAATAATAGAAGAAAAAACAGTAGCAGAGCCATATCGGGAGTATTTCCAGCATGTGGCTCGGTTTATTTTAAAGCTTGATGAGCTGAAACAGAATGTGGAAAGCGGAAAGCAGAAAGAGATGTCAGAAGAAGAGCTGCAGGAAGAGATGAAGGATCTTTATGCAGACGAACTGGAAGCAAACTATGAGAAATCTTATGCAAATCCGGCTTATGCGGTTTTGGTGCTGGGAGGAGAACTGGGAAGCTTTTTGTCTGCGGTTTACACCGAGATTCGCGGAAGCATTTCTTATGTTCAGGAACAGCGTATGGAGTATGTTGTGATCGGAGCAGAGCTTTTGATTGAAATCTACAACAAATTTGAAGAAGAAAAGCAGCCGCAGCCGGAAAGCCTGAAGGAAATCTTTTACTGGTATGCAAGTGATTACTGTGATGTATTTGCGGCAGACCGCATCAAAGACCAGATCGATCCGGAAAGAGGATGCTTCATTGTGAATATGATCATGAATGAAGATCTTTCCGATCTGCGTTATCTCTACCGTATGGGAGAATATGTGGGGGTAAATGAAAGAGAGACAGCCGCATATTTAAATTCACTTTCACAGGAGAAGATTGATAAGATGGCAGATACCTTCAGTGAAGGATACAGGATTGGTTTTGTAAATACCGGAAAAGACCTGTCAAAAAAATCTGTAGTCAACATTTACTATGCAATGGGATTTGAACGGATCGTAAAAAAAGCCATTGAGAATTTTGCCAAAATGGGATTAAAGCCGAGTATTTTCCGAACAAGTCACAGCGTGATCACAAGAGGACGCAACAGCCAGATCGGATTTTTCAATATTTCCGGCAACAAGCAGTATGTCTATGACCACAGAGATGATATCGGGCTTGTGATGGATAAACAGTATGTAGAGCGAAAGCTGGAAGTGATGCGTACCACTTACGAGCAGAATAAAGAGATTGCAGCAGGCTATGCAGGACCGGCAGTGATCGACATTTTCGGAGAAAAGACTTTTGTTCCGCAGGCTAAACCAGAGGCAGTTAAATTAAGCGAAAAGCAGGAAGAACTTCTGGTTGCGATGAATGGAAGAGCCGGACGTCTGACCAATGAATATCTTCCGGGAGATGAGAGAAGCTTTACGATCATTTCCTGGCCGGTTCCGGAAATCGGAGAGCAGTATCATGAGATCTTTGATGAAACGATCAAGATCAATACTCTGGATTACAAGCTTTACCAGAAGGTGCAGCAGACAATGATCGATGCACTGGATAAAGGAGAGTATGTAAAAGTAACAGGCTCAGGCGAAAACCAGACGGATCTGAAAGTGATGCTTCATCCGCTTGCCGATCCGGCAAAAGAGACGATCTTTGAAAACTGTGTTGCCGATGTCAATATCCCGGTAGGTGAGGTGTTCACTTCCCCGGTACTGGAAGGAACAGAAGGTACCCTTTTTGTGAGCAAGGTATTTCTTCACGGACTTCCGTATTACAATCTGAAGATCAGTTTTAAAGAAGGAAAGATCACAGAGTATACCTGCACCAATTTTGATTCAGAAGAAGAAAATAAAAAATATATTTTCGATAACATTCTGCACAATCATCAGACACTTCCGATCGGCGAGTTTGCGATCGGAACCAATACCACAGCTTATGCGGTTGCGAAGAAATATGATATTGCAGATAAATATACGATTCTGATCGCTGAAAAGACGGGACCGCATTTTGCAGTAGGGGATACCTGCTACAGCTGGGCAGAGGATGTAAAGGTTTACAATCCGGATGGAAAAGAGATTATTGCAAGAGACAACAGCATATCGATCTTGAGAAAAGAGGATCCGTCGAAAGCATATTTCCAGTGCCATACCGATATCACCATCCCTTATGATGAGCTGGGAAGCATTGTTGTAGTGGCGAAAGACGGAACAGAGACAGAAATTATCCGTGATGGACGGTTTGTTCTTCCGGGAACAGAGATCCTCAATGAACCTCTGAATTAGTATTAGTTATGGATTTTCAATAATACCAATAAGTAAAATTAAATAATGGTCAGATAAGTAACGGTTGACATACCGCAACAGACTTAGTAAAATAACTTATAAGTGGTTAGCTATTTATTAAAATACTTATAGATAAAAGAAAAGGAGATCATTATGCCAAAAGTTGGAATCGTAATGGGCAGCGACTCAGATATGAAAGTAATGGGAAAAGCTGCCGACATGCTGGAAAAGTTTGGAATCGATTATGAGATGACGATCATCTCGGCACACCGTGAGCCTGATGTATTTTATGAATATGCGAAGTCTGCAGAAGCAAAAGACTTCAAAGTAATTATTGCAGGTGCAGGTATGGCAGCACATCTTCCAGGAATGTGTGCAGCAATTTTCCCGATGCCGGTTATCGGAATCCCAATGTCAGGGAAGAATCTGGAGGGTGTCGACGCACTCTATTCAATCGTTCAGATGCCGCCTGGAATCCCGGTTGCCACAGTTGCGATCGATGGCGGAGCAAACGCAGCTATTCTGGCTGCAAAGATTCTTGCAACCTCAGATCCTGAGCTTCTTCAGAAATTGAAGGATTACACTGCAGAAATGAAAGAAACCGTCCAGAAAAAAGCAGAAAAGCTTGAAAAAATCGGACACAAAGAATATATCAAGCAGATGTAGGCATACAGATGTCAGTGAAAATACCAGGAGGATATAGAAAATGTTGGATTATAAGACAGCCGGCGTAGATATCGAGGCAGGATATAAATCAGTAGAACTTATGAAAAAGCATGTAAAAGAAACCATGAGACCGGAAGTGTTAGGAGGGCTTGGCGGTTTTGCAGGTGCATTTGATTTAAGTGGAATTAAGAATATGGAAGAACCAGTACTTCTTTCCGGAACAGATGGATGTGGAACAAAGGTGAAGCTTGCATTTGTAATGGACAAGCATGATACGATCGGTATTGATGCCGTTGCCATGTGTGTGAATGATATCGCATGCTCTGGTGGAGAACCGTTATTCTTCCTGGATTATATTGCCTGTGGCAAGAATTACCCGGAAAAGATCGCTACGATCGTAAGCGGTGTGGCAGAGGGCTGTAAGCAGTCAGGATGTGCACTTGTAGGTGGAGAGACAGCAGAACATCCGGGACTGATGCCGGAAAATGATTACGACCTTGCAGGTTTTGCAGTCGGAGTTGTAGATAAGAAAGACATTATCGACGGTTCTGATATTAAGCCAGGTGATGTACTTGTTGCAATGCCGTCTACAGGGGTTCACAGCAATGGATTTTCACTGGTTCGTAAGGTATTCGACATTACAGAAGAATCCTTAAATACATACTATGATGAATTAGGAAAGACACTTGGCGAAGCACTTCTTGCTCCGACCAGAATTTATGTAAAAGCACTGAAGAACGTAAAAAAAGCTGGTGTAAGAGTCAAAGGATGCAGCCATATCACAGGCGGTGGATTCTACGAAAATATTCCGAGAATGCTTCCGGAAGGAATCCGTGCAGTGGTAAAGAAGGACAGCTATGAAATCCCTGCAATCTTCAACCTGATCGCAAAGACTGGCAACATTGCAGAAGAGATGATGTACAATACCTTCAATATGGGTATCGGTATGGTTGTCGCTGTCGATGAAAAGGATGTAGATGCTACAATTAAGGCAATGAAAGAAGCTGGAGATGAAGCATTTGTGGTTGGTTATGTAGAAGCAGGAGAAAAAGGAGTTACTTTATGTTAAGAGTTGCTGTACTTGTATCCGGAGGCGGAACCAATCTGCAGGCAATCATTGATGCAGTGGAAAATGGCACGATCACCAATACAGAGCTGGTCGGTGTCATCAGCAATAATAAGAACGCATATGCACTCAAAAGAGCCGGGAATCATCAGATCCCGGCACAGTGCGTTTCGCCGAAGGATTTTGAGACAAGAGAAGAGTTTAACAAAGTTTTTCTTGAAAAGGTAGACGAACTGAAACCGGATCTGATCGTTCTGGCGGGATTTTTGGTTGTGATCCCGGAAGAAATGATCAGCAGATACCGGAATAAGATCATCAATATCCATCCATCTCTGATTCCGTCGTTCTGCGGAACGGGATATTATGGACTGAAGGTTCATGAGGCGGCACTTGCCAGAGGGGTAAAGGTGGTTGGAGCAACCGTACATTTTGTAGACGAAGGAACGGATACCGGTCCGATCATTCTCCAGAAGGCTGTTGAAGTAGAAGAAGGCGATACACCGGAGGTTCTGCAGAGACGAGTGATGGAGCAGGCGGAGTGGAAAATCCTTCCACATGCGATCGACCTGATCGCAAATGGAAAAGTAACAGTAAAAGATGGCAGAGTGTCAATTGCCCGTTAGAGAAGGAGGAGCACCAATGAAAGTATTGATCGTAGGCGGTGGCGGAAGAGAACACGCAATTGCATATTGTGTAGCAAAGAGCAGCAAGGTAGAGAAGATGTACTGTGCACCGGGAAATGCCGGGATTGCAGAGCTTGCAGAATGCGTACCGATTGGTGCGATGGAATTTGACAAGCTGGTTACATTTGCAAAGGAAAAAGAGATCGATCTGGCAATCGTAGGAATGGATGATCCGCTGGTTGGCGGCCTTATAGATGAATTTGAAAAAGCCGGGATCCGCGCATTCGGACCAAGAAAAAATGCAGCAATCCTGGAGGGAAGCAAGGCATTTTCAAAAGATCTGATGAAAAAATATGACATCCCGACCGCAGCATATGAGAACTTTGACAATGCAGACGAAGCGCTGGCTTATCTGGAGACAGCCAAATTTCCGATTGTTCTGAAGGCAGATGGTCTGGCACTTGGAAAAGGTGTACTGATCTGTAATACGTTGGAAGAAGCAAAAGCCGGCGTGAAAGAGATCATGCTGGACAAGAAATTCGGTGCATCCGGTAATACCATGGTTGTAGAAGAATTCATGACAGGACGTGAGGTTTCTGTTCTTTCCTTTGTAGATGGAAAGACCATCAAGACTATGACAAGCGCGCAGGATCACAAGAGAGCCAAAGACGGAGACCAGGGATTGAATACCGGTGGTATGGGAACTTTCTCACCGAGTCCTTTCTATACAAAAGAAGTTGACGAATTCTGCCGGAAATATGTGTACCAGAAGACGGTAGATGCAATGGCAGCAGAGGGAAGAGAGTTCAAGGGGATCATCTTCTTCGGACTGATGCTTACCGAAGACGGACCGAAGGTTCTGGAATACAATGCCAGATTCGGAGATCCTGAGGCACAGGTTGTTCTTCCGCGTATGAAGAATGATCTGATCGATGTGATCGAAGCCTGTATCGACGGAACACTGGATCAGGTAGATCTTCAGTTTGAAGACAATGCAGCAGTCTGTGTGGTACTTGCATCTGACGGTTATCCGGTCGCTTATGAAAAAGGACTTCCGATCACAGGCCTTGACGAGTTCAAGAAGCATGAAGGATACTATTGCTTCCATGCCGGAACCAAATTTGACGGAGATCAGATCGTGACAAACGGAGGACGTGTCCTCGGTGTGACAGCCAAAGGAGCAACGCTCAAAGAGGCCCGTGCCAATGCTTACAAAGCAACCGAATGGGTTAAATTTGATAACAAATATATGCGCCACGATATCGGAAAAGCGATTGACGAGGCTTAGGAATTTAGGGCGGGATCTTTCTTATTCAGAGGGATTTCGCCTTTTTTGAGTTAAGTGAAAAATTTAATCTTTAAGAAGTTCTAAAGATTTCATGAACTTCTTGACAAATCGGACTTTGAATACTATGATTATCAATAGTTATGGGAAAAGGCAATGAGAAAGAGGAGTATGCAGACTGGTCCGAAGAAGAGAGAACCGTTCATAGGCTGAGAGACGGTTTACGGGAAGTGGTTGCAGAAGGTAGCTTTGGAGCCGGGTATCTGAAAAAGGGCGAGTAGGATATCACGGGGTGGTTTCCGTTATAGAACTGTGAGAGATACGAGATGGATTTATTTCGTGGAACAAAGGTGGTACCGCGTTTATACACGCCCTTTACATATTGTAAAGGGCTTTTTTTATTCTTTATAGAGAGAGCAAAAGTGCGCGGTGGACTTATAAGAGGAGGAAACAATGAGTAAGAATCTTGAAAAGACCTACAATCCGAAAGAGATTGAAGCGAAACTTTATGAAAAATGGTGTGAAGAAAAGTATTTTCACGCTGAAGTTGACAGGAGTAAGAAACCATTTACAACGGTAATGCCGCCACCGAATATCACCGGTAAGCTGCATATGGGACATGCTCTTGATAATACACTTCAGGATATCCTGATCCGTTACAAGAGAATGCAGGGATATAATGCACTGTGGATCCCGGGAACAGACCACGCTGCAATTTCAACAGAAGTAAAGGTTACAAACCAGTTAAAGGCAGAGGGAATTGATAAGAAAGAACTCGGAAGAGAAGGATTCCTTAAGAGAACCTGGCAGTGGAAAGAAGAGTACGCAGGAACCATCGAAGGTCAGCTGAAAAAGCTTGGTGTATCCTGTGACTGGGACAGAGAACGTTTCACCATGGATGAAGGATGCTCGAATGCGGTCAAAGAAGTATTCCTTCGTCTTCACGAAAAAGGATTTATCTACAAAGGTTCCAGAATCATCAACTGGTGTCCGGTATGTAAGACTTCCCTTTCTGACGCAGAAGTTGAGCATGAGGAACAGGCAGGACATTTCTGGCACATCAAGTACCCGATCGTAGGAACAGAACGTTTCCTTGAGATCGCAACTACACGTCCGGAAACTCTGCTTGGAGATACAGCAATCGCCGTACACCCGGACGATGACAGGTACAAAGATATTGTAGGAAAGAATGTCATCCTTCCGTTAGTTGGAAGAGAAATCCCGATCGTGGCAGATGCTTACGTTGATAAAGAATTCGGAACAGGTGCGGTTAAGATCACACCGGCACATGACCCGAATGACTTTGAAGTAGGAAAGAGACATAATCTTCCGGAAATCAACATCCTGAATGATGATGCTACCATCGTAGAAGGATACGGAAGATATTCCGGAATGGATCGCTACGAAGCAAGAAAAGCAATCGTAGAAGATCTGGAAAAAGAAGGATACCTTGTAAGCATCGAAGAACATGTACACAACGTTGGAACACATGACAGATGTAAGACAACCGTTGAACCGATGATTAAACCACAGTGGTTTGTTAAGATGGATGAGCTTGCCAAACCGGCGATCAATGCGATCAAGACCGGCGAATTAAAATTCGTACCGGAACGTTTTGGTAAGATCTACCTGAACTGGCTGGAAAATATCCGTGACTGGTGTATTTCACGTCAGATCTGGTGGGGACACAGAATTCCGGCCTACTATTGTGATGAATGTGGAGAAGTGGTTGTTGCACGTGAGATGCCGGAAAAATGCCCGCATTGCGGATGCACACATCTGACACAGGATGAAGATACACTGGATACCTGGTTCAGTTCAGCACTGTGGCCGTTCTCAACACTTGGATGGCCGGAAGAGACAGAGGACTTCAAGTATTTCTATCCGACAGATGTACTGGTAACCGGTTATGATATTATTTTCTTCTGGGTAATCCGTATGGTATTCTCCGGATATGCACATACTGGAAAAGCACCGTTCCATACTGTTCTGATCCATGGACTGGTAAGGGATTCCCAGGGACGTAAGATGAGTAAATCTCTTGGAAATGGTATTGATCCACTGGAGGTCATTGATGAGTACGGTGCAGATGCACTTCGTCTGACTCTGATCACAGGAAATGCACCCGGAAATGATATGCGTTTCTACAACGAACGTGTAGAATCCAGCCGTAACTTTGCCAATAAGGTATGGAATGCATCCAGATTTATCATGATGAACATGGAAGATAAGGTAATTTCCAAACCGGATGAGGCAGACTTTGAAGTAACCGATAAATGGATTTTATCCAAGGTAAATACACTTGCAAAAGATGTAACTGAGAACATGGATAAATTTGAACTGGGTATTGCAGTACAGAAAGTATATGACTTTATCTGGGATGAATTCTGTGACTGGTACATCGAGCTTGTAAAATACAGGATCTACCATTCTGATGAAAATTATAAGAGCGCCAATGCAGCACTTTGGACACTGAAGACGGTTCTTGGTAATGCACTGAAGATGTTACATCCATTTATGCCATTTGTAACAGAAGAAATCTACAGCGCACTGGTACCGGAGGAAAAATCTCTGATGATGTCAGACTGGCCGCAGTTTAGCGAAGACTGGTGCTATGCAGACGCTGAAAATATAACAGATCATATGAAAGAAGTTATCCGTGGTGTCAGAAATGCGCGGGCAGAAATGAATGTACCGCCGAGCCGTAAAGCAAAGGTTTATGTAGTATGCGAAGATGAGAAGCTCTGTGAAGGATTCGAAGAGCTGACAACATGCGCATGCCCGCTTATGAGTGCTTCTGAACTTGCTGTCCAGGCTGATAAGGCAGGTATTGCGGATGATGCCGTATCGATCGTAGTACCGGATGCTTCTGTATATGTACCACTGGAAGAGCTGATTGACTTCGAACAGGAAATCGAGCGTCTGACAAAAGAAGAAGAAAAGCTTACAAAAGAAATCAACCGTGCAAAGGGAATGCTTTCAAATGAAAAATTCGTCAGCAAAGCACCACAGGCAAAGGTTGATGAAGAAAAAGCAAAGCTTGAAAAGTATACACAGATGATGGAACAGGTGAAAGAACGTCTGGAGGCTTTAAAGGCAGGAAGATAATCACTGCAGGAAAGTACTAAGGCATATTCTTTTTTAGCCGGATATACCGTCAGGCGTAGCATAAACTGCGCCTGACGGTACAGAAACACGTAAGGGGTTAAAAGACGATGAAGGAAATTCATTTTAAAAAGATTCAGTGGAAAAAACCGGATCTGAAAGGAAAATGGCAGAAGCTGAAGAATATGAAGCCAGGAGATATAAAGGCGCATTTAAAAAAGCAGCATGAGCGAAGACAGCAGATTCTTGAAAAGCGGCGAAACAGCAAATTCGCAAAAAAGATGGCACCGTACTATAAGATAATGAACCGGTTCTCTTTGCCGCTTCAGGCACTGTGGGCTTGTATCATTAACTTTATCATTGAAGCACTGTCCAGACATTCTGCAATTGCAGCTTGGCAGTATATGACAGGAACACCGCTGGTATTTTTGTATAATGCCGGAATGATTTTCGTTACACTTTTAATCGCTTATCTGGTGCGGCGCCGGGTGTTTACACGACTGATCATCAGTGCATTGTGGCTCTTTCTGGGTGTTGTCAACGGAGTGATGCTGGCAAAGCGTGTTACGCCGTTTAATGCACAGGATCTAAAGACATTTACAGAAGGACTGTCACTGTTTACAAACTATTTCTCGGTGGCAGAGCTTGTGATGATGGGAATTGGTGTTCCGGCACTGCTCATCTGGCTGGTTGCCATGTGGAGACGTGCCGGACAGTATGAAGGAAAGATGCACAGGATCCCGATGCTGATTATTGTTGTTGCAGCGTTTTTTGGATATTCTTTACTGACAAATGTTGCTGTAGATAAGAGGATTATTTCTACTTACTTTGGAAATATCGCATTTGCTTATCAGGATTACGGACTTCCGTATTGTTTTTCGGCCAGCCTTTTTAATACAGGTATTTCAGAACCGAATGATTATAACAAAGACACGATCGAGAAGATCACGGATAATAGAGAGATGACAGAGAGCACATCCGACAATGGTGTGAGACCGAATGTCTTGTTTGTACAGCTGGAATCTTTCTTTGATCCTATTGAATATGAGGATCTGCAGATGTCAGAGGATCCGATTCCGAATCTGCGCAAGATGTTTGAAAATTATTCTTCCGGATATTTTAAGGTTCCTTCGGTAGGAGCCGGAACAGCCAATACAGAATTTGAAGTGCTGACAGGTATGAACCTGCGTTATTTCGGACCGGGCGAGTATCCTTATAAGACAAAGCTTAAGAATCAGGTATGTGAAAGTGCAGCAACTGCATTTTCTGCATTCGGTTACGGAACCCATGCGATTCACAACAACGGTGGTAATTTCTACAGCCGTGCGAAGGTATTTAACAATATTGGTTTTGACAGCTTTACAAGTAAAGAGTTTATGAATATTCTCCAGACAACAGAGAATGGATGGTCAAAGGATGATATTCTTCTGACGCACATCAAAGACGCTCTGGACTCTACCGAGCAGGAGGATTTTGTATTTACAGTCAGTGTACAGGGACATGGAAATTATCCGACAGAAAAGGTGATTGAGAACCCGAAGATCACCGTAACAGGAGCACCGACAGAAGAGAAGAACAATGCCTGGGAATACTATGTGAACCAGGTATATGAGATGGATCAGTTTGCTGGTAATCTGGTAAAAATGATGGAAGAACGCGGTGAGCCGACTGTGGTCGTATTCTATGGTGACCATCTGCCGACAATGGGACTGGAAGCAAAGGATATGAAGAACCGTTATCTGTACAATACAAATTATGTGATCTGGGACAATCTTGGACTTCAGAAAGAGGACCGGAACATTCCGTCCTACCAGATCATGGCGGATGTGATGGACCGCCTGGGATTACATTCCGGTACGGTATTCAACTATCACCAGCAGAGACGCCAGACAAAGGATTATCTGAAGGATCTGGAGCTGTTACAGTATGATATTCTGTATGGAGACCAGTATGTATACAATGGTAAGCCGCCGATCACAGAAGGCCATATGCAGATGGGGATCAAGGAGGTTACGCTCACGGATCTTGTAGAAAATCTGGATGAGACCTACAGCCTCTACGGAACAAACTTTACTAAATGGAGCAAGGTTTACATCAATGATGAAAAGCAGGAATCTACTTTCCTCAATAATACAAGGATCGAACTTCCGGACAGTAAGCTGAAAGATGGAGACATCATTACGGTCAGCCAGGTCGGATCAAGCAATACCATCTTCAGGACTTCAAGAGAATATATTTACATGGATGGAAAAATCCTGGAATATACAGATGAAGTAAAAGAACAGAAGAATTCTGCAAAGACGGACGGCGATCAGCAGAAGACAGAAAATGCCGGACAGTCCGGAGAACAGCAGGATCAGAATAATAAAGAAGAAAAGAGCGGGCAGCAGTAGAGTTCCGCTTAAGAAAGACGGGAAAGATTGTGAAGTATGAAGAAGTAGTCCGATATATAGAGGACATACCAAAATTTACAAAGAAGCATACGCTTTTGCATACCCGTGAATTTATGAGAAGATTGGGGAATCCCTGCCAGGGAAGAAAGGTTCTTCATGTGGCAGGGACGAACGGAAAGGGAAGCGTCTGCGCATATATGCAGGCGATTCTTCTTTTTGAGGGAAAGCGTGTCGGATTTTTTACATCACCACATCTGGTGAAGCTCAACGAGCGGATCCGGATCAATGGAAAAGATATTGACGATGATACCTTCTGCCGGATTTTTGCAAAGGTGCGGCAGGTGGCAGAAGAACTGGAAAAGGAAGGGATGGAACATCCTTCTTATTTTGAATTCCTGTATGGAATGGGTATGCTTGCATTTGAAGAGAACGATGCAGAGTATATTGTACTGGAGACAGGACTTGGCGGAAGGTTGGATGCGACTAATTCCTTCGAGCATCCGTTCCTGAGCGTGATCACATCGATCGGACTGGATCACACAGAGATCCTTGGAGATACGATTGAAAAGATCGCGGGAGAAAAAGCCGGAATTATCAAAAAAGGCGTACCGGTATTTTTTGACGGCTCTGATGAAAGAAGTAGTCGGGTTATAGAAGAAACTGCCGAAAATGTAGAAGCACCGTGGTATAAAATGGAAAAAGATGCGTTGAAAATTCAAGAAATTACAGACAAACATATTGCTTTTTCTATTTTGGATGAGTATGATAATAATACCGTATGGCAGGTGGCCAGCACCGGAATCTATCAGGTGATGAACGCAGCACTTGCAATCCGGGCGATGAGATATACATTTGGCGAAAAGGCAGAAATCTGCAAATGGCAGAAGGTGGTTGCATCTGTTAAATGGCAGGGAAGAATGGAAGAGGTTCTTCCCGGAGTTATCTTTGACGGGGCGCATAATCTTGCGGCAATCCGCGAATTTACAAAGAGTATCCGGCTGCAAAGAGAGGTGGAAGGGGAAATCCATCCACTGATAATCCTTTTTTCAGCCGTTGCAGATAAGGATTACAGTCATATGATTGAGCTTTTATGCAGAGAATCGAAAGCAGATGCTTATGTCATTGCCAAAGTAGATAATAAAAGGGGAGCGCAGGCAGATACACTTGCCGCGTTGTTCCGAAAGTATACAGACAGACCGGTCTATCGGGAGGACACGCTTGCTGATGCATTTACACGTGCACTGAATGAAAAGGGCAGCGAAGGGAAACTTTACTGTCTGGGGTCGCTCTATCTGGTAGGTGAGTTAAAAGAACTGATAGGAGGAGAAGATGCTTAATTTCGAAGAAGAACTCAAGAAGTTCAAACCAAGTCTGGAAGTAGAAGATATCGAGAATGCAGTATATCAGGAGGATCTGTCTGATATGACAGATATCTTAAGAGAGATGATGGATCAGAAAAAATAGGGGAGATTTTGATGGACTATAAGCAGAAACTCGAGTACCAGTCGAACTACTGGTACAATGATGGACTGAAGAAAGCGCAGATCCGGGATCTGTCCGGGGCAATTGTGTCGTTAAAAAGAAGTTTGCAGTTTAACAGAGAAAATATCACAGCGAGGAATCTTCTCGGACTTGTCTATTATGGACGTGGAGAAGTAGCGGAGGCTCTTGTAGAGTGGATCATCAGTAAAAACTTCAGGGCTTCAGAGAATATTGCCAGCTACTATATCAGTAAGGTTCAGGATAATCCAAGTGAGCTGGAGAAGGTGAATCAGGCAGTTCACAAATACAACCAGTGTCTTGGATACTGTAGACAGAATGGAGAAGATCTTGCGATCATCCAGCTGAAAAAGGTGGTTGTGGCACATCCGTCTTTCCTGAAGGCATATCAGCTTCTGGCACTTCTTTATATGCATTCCGGACAGTATTCCAAAGCAAGACAGAGCCTGAAGACAGCACTCAAGCTGGATGTGACGAATGATATTACGCTCCGGTATATGCATGAGCTGAACCGTCAGCGGAATCGGCAGGTTGCACATATTAAAGAGGAAAAGCATGGCAGACAGTCGGTTGTCACATACAATCTGGGAAATGAGACGATCATCCAGCCTGCAGCGACACTGCGAGACAATGCGGCAGTGATGACAGTTGTCAATATTCTGATCGGTATGGTGGTTGGAGCGGCAGTGGTGTGGTTCCTGATCGCTCCGGCGGTAAACCAGACAAAGTCGTCTACAAAAAACCGGAATGTCATTGCACTAAGCGAGCAGATAGCTTCACAGAAGACACAGATTCAGACGCTTAAGGATGAACTGGAGGGATACCGTAACAGCAGTGATGAGGTAGAATCGGCAAAGCAGACCGCCGCATCCACACAGGACAGCTATGATGCCCTGATCAAGGTATATCAGCAGTATTATGGCGGAACAACGAGCAATGCGGATATGGCAGATACGTTGCTTGGACTGAACAGGGATTCGTTGGGAGAAGAGGGACAGAAAATCTACGATTCGATCTCCGGTTCCGTGTTCCCGCGAGTATGTGTGAGCCTGTATTCGACCGCGCAGTATGAAGTGCAGAGTGGAAGTTATGATGATGCCATTTCGGATCTTGAAAAGATCCAGAAGATTGATGACTCTTATAGTGATGGTGGTGTGTACAAGCTTCTTGGAGACGCGTATGCCGGTAAAGGTGATAAGGACAATGCAAAGAGCAATTACGAAAAAGCAGCGACTGATTATCCGGGAACACAGGCAGCATATTCGGCACAGAGCGCACTGGATGCAATGGGATCAGATGGAACTTCGGAGAATACTTCCGGTGGAATAGGCACCCAGGGACAATAAAATATAAAAGGCACAAAAGAGAAAGTAGCGAAAAAAGGCGTTACTTTCTCTTTTGTTTTATAGGAAATTCCGAAGGAACTTCCTATAAAACAAAAGGCACTACGTGCCGTAAATGCACACTCTTTTTATAAATCCATCAAGGCTATTGGCGTATTTGTATAAATAAAAAAGACAGAAAGGGGTTTAACCAAAAATGCAGTATCAGATCAAAGAAAATTGTCTTACGATTTTTCTTCCGGCGGAGGTGGATCATCACAATGCGGAGGAGATCAAACGGGAGGCGGATAAGGTGATCGAGGAACAACATATCAAATATGTGATCTTTGATTTTGGAAGAACGAATTTTATGGACAGTTCCGGGATTGGAGTGATCATGGGACGGTACCGGCATATCTTTCTTCTTGGCGGGGAAGTATGGGCGATACATACAAGTGAACGGATGCGGCAGATTCTGAATATGTCCGGCGTGACGAAGATCATACAGATTTATGAGGAGGGAATGATGTAATGGAATATTTTAACGAGATGGAAGTAGTTTTTGACAGCAGATCGGAAAATGAGGGATTTGCAAGGGTGGCAGTGGCTGCGTTTATGACGCAGATGGATCCGGTTCTGGAGGAAGTGGCAGACGTGAAGACAGCGGTCTCCGAAGCAGTGACGAACAGCATTATTCATGGATATGAGGGACGGACGTCCGGAAAGATCACGGTCTGGTGTGGGATTGAAAAAGATAAGAAGACCATTCTAGTCACAGTGAAGGATCAGGGCATCGGTATCGAAAACGTGGAGCAGGCGATGGAGCCACTCTATACGACCAGACCGGATATGGATCGGTCCGGGATGGGATTTGCATTTATGGAGGCATTTATGGATGAAGTACAGGTGGAATCTGTGCCTGGAAAAGGGACTACGGTTTGGATGAAGAAAACGACAGGAGGGGAAAAGAAGGAAGCTGTATGGACCACACAATCGCATTGATCAGACGGGCTCACGAAGGGGATGAAAATGCGAGGGCACAGCTTGTGGAGGAAAACACCGGTCTGATCTGGTGTGTGGTGAAAAGATTTTACGGACGGGGCACAGAGGCAGAGGATTTATTTCAGATCGGAAGCATCGGGCTTTTAAAAGCGATCGATAAGTTTGATCTGGGCTATGATGTGAAATTTTCAACCTATGCAGTTCCGATGATCACGGGAGAAATAAAGCGTTTCCTGCGTGATGATGGGATGTTGAAGGTTAGCCGTTCCTTAAAAGAGATTGCATATAAAGCATATCAGGCAAAGGAGGCGCTCACGGAAAAGCTTGGAAGAGAACCTCTGCTGGAAGAAATTGCGGAAGAAACGGGTGTGGAAAAAGAGGAGCTGGTGATGGCGATGGAGGCAGCAGGAGAAGTGGAATCGCTTCACAGACCGGTCGGTATGAAAGATGGAAATGAAGTAATGCTGCTGGAAAAGATTGCAGATACAGGCGGTGCAGAAGAAAAGATCCTGGATCATCTTCTGCTTACAGAGCTGATAAAAGAATTAAAAAAAGACGAGAGAAAGCTTCTGTATCTGCGCTATTTTGCAGATAAGACGCAGACAGAAATCGGCGAAGAGCTTGGAATTTCCCAGGTGCAGGTATCCCGGATGGAGAAAAAGATCCTGAAAACCATGCGTGAACACGCAAAAGAATAAAAGGATGTATGTTTTCTGGAAAAACAGGGATACTATTTCCTATCTGAAACAGATCACAAAGGAGGCGGATGCGATTGGAAAGAAGAAAAAAATATATCTGGGGCTGTGTTCTTTGTGCCCTGTTGACAGCTGTTCTGATCGGAATGATCTACTATTACAATGACGTCCGGGGGACAGACCAGGTAAGTGAAGGAACGCTGATCTGGCAGGCGCTACCGGTAAAAGAAAGGACGGATACAGATGTCTTCGGGAAATGAAATACTTTATATCAAAGGGGAAAAGAATACCGAGGTGAAAGAACCAAATGTGACATTGGGAGATATCCTGACAATGGAATGCAGCAATTCTTCCATCATGAACAGGATTAAACCACTGCGGATCCTGAAAATCCCGAAAAAAGAACAGCATAGATATGTGGTGTCTGTTCTGAAAATCATAGAATGTATCCATCGGGAAATTCCCGGACTACAGATTCAGAACGAAGGAGAAAGTGACCTGATCATTACCTATGAAGGGGAGAAAAAACGAAATGCTATCTGGCAGGGAATTAAAGTGGTTGTAGTTGCGGGAATCACATTTATCGGAGCAGCATTTTCCATCATGGCATTTAACAATGATGTGTCGGTGACAAAGATGTTTTCCCGGATTTATCTGCTTCTTACCGGAGAAGAATCGAATGGATTTACCCTGATAGAGCTGACTTACTGCATCGGGCTGATCGTAGGGATCCTGATTTTCTTCAATCATTTAGGAAGAAAGAAATTTACAGCAGATCCGACGCCGATGGAAGTGGAAATGCGTTTGTATGAAAATGATATTCAGGAAACTTTGATCGAAGCTTATGCGAGAAAGGAAAAAGAAGTCGATGTGGATTAGGCAGATTCTGGTGGCGGTGGTTGGTCTTGCATCCGGATTTGCAGTCGCGGCAGGACTGTTTTCATTTATTATCGGACTTGGCGTAGTGTCAGATTTTGCAGACCGGACACATACCGGGAAGCATGTCATGCTGTATGAAAACTGCATTATGGCAGGTGGGATCCTTGGAAATATTTTCTGGGTATACGGGCTCGCGATGCCTGGCGGCAAATGGATTGTCCCGGTGTTTGGACTTTTTTCCGGAATTTTTGTTGGTTGCTGGTCAATGGCACTTGCGGAAATCCTGAATATTTTTCCGATCTTTATCCGGAGGATCAAAATCCTGAAATGTGTGCCATGGCTGATTTTTGGGATGGCGCTTGGGAAAAGCCTTGGAGCACTTCTGTTTTTCTATAAAAGATGGTAACTGGAGGAGAAAATGAAGCAACAAGAGAAAGAAAAAGAGTATGAAACATATGTAAAAGAGAAAACACCGGTCAGGAAGCCTGGACCTGCGATGGCAAAAGCATTCGTGACCGGCGGGATCATCTGTACGATTGGACAGACGATCTTAAATGCGTGCGAAAAGGCGGGAATGTCAAAGGATATTTCTGCAAGCTGGTGTTCACTGATCCTGATCCTGGCAAGTGTGGTGCTGACCGGATTTGGAATCTATCCGAAGATCGCGAACTGGGGAGGAGCGGGAGCACTGGTGCCGATCACCGGATTTGCCAATTCCGTTGCGGCGCCGGCAATTGAATACAAAAAAGAGGGGCAGGTTTTCGGAATTGGCTGCAAGATATTTACGATTGCAGGACCTGTGATCCTGTACGGAGTTTTCACCAGCTGGGTTCTGGGACTGCTCTACTGGATTGGGACGCTGATCGGAATTGTGTGAGCAAGGAGGGATGGACATGAATGCGATGAAAGGGACACAGAGTATTGCATTTTCGGAAAGTCCGTATCTGGTAAGCGCCGGATCGGTTGCCGGAAAAAAAGAAGGAGAAGGACCACTTGGAAAATATTTTGATATTGCATCGGAGGATGACCTTTTCGGAGAGAAAACCTGGGAGCTTGCAGAAGGAACAATGCAGAAGCTTGCGTGTAAGCTGGCATTGAAAAATGCGGGAGTACAGCCGGAGGAGGTACGCTATCTCTTTGGCGGCGATCTTTTAAGACAGGGAATTGCTACATCGATGGGGGCGGAAGAACTTCAGATCCCGGTGTTTGGTCTTTTCGGCGCATGTTCCACATCCGGAGAGGCACTTGCCCTTGCTGCAATGACTGTGGCGGCAGGCTATGGAGATCTGGTGCTTGCTGCAACATCGAGTCATTTTGGAAGTGCAGAAAAAGAATTCCGTTTTCCACTTGGCTATGCGAATCAGAGACCACTTTCTTCTACCTGGACAGTGACAGGAAGCGGAGCCTTTCTGGTAGGAAAAAAGAAAAGCCGGGTGCGGATCAGTGGAGTGACGATTGGGAAAATTGTGGATTATGGGCTGAAGGATTCACAGAACATGGGAGCGTGTATGGCACCGGCAGCGTGTGATACGATTCTGCAGAATCTTATGGATTTTGGAAGAGGTGAAAAGGATTACGACCGGATCATTACCGGAGACCTGGGCTATGTGGGACAATCGATTTTATTTGACCTGCTTCGTAAGAAAGGGCTGGATATCAAAGAAAATCATATGGACTGCGGAATGACGATCTTCGATCAGCAGACACAGCATACCAATTCCGGTGGAAGCGGCTGCGGCTGCGCGGCGATCACTCTTGCAGCATATATTATGCCACAGCTGATATCGGGGGAGTGGAAAAGGATCCTTTTTGTACCAACGGGGGCGCTGATGTCGACGGTCAGCTTCAATGAAGGAGAAAGCGTTCCGGGAATTGCACATGGAATTGTGCTGGAACATTGTTAAAGGAGGAAAGAAAATGGACTATATCAATGCATTCTGGGTAGGAGGACTCATCTGTGCACTGGCGCAGATCCTGCTTGACCGGACGAAAATGATGCCGGGAAGAGTCATGGTAAGCCTGGTGGTACTTGGCTGCATTCTTGGTTTTGTACAGATATTTAAACCATTGCAGGAGTATGCGGGGGCAGGCGTGAGCGTGCCACTGCTCGGTTTTGGAAATACTTTATGGAACGGGGTAAAAGAGGCAGTCGACAAGGAAGGATTTATCGGAATTTTTCTTGGAGGATTCAAGGCAAGTGCGGCAGGAATCAGCGGCGCATTGATTTTTGGGTACATTGCATCATGGATATTTGAACCAAAGATGAAGGGGTAATGGGAATAATTTTCGTCAGAACTACGAAAGAAAATTTATTGTACAGAGAGAAAAATGATGTTAAGATGAAATCGTGGCTGTGTAAATGGCCTGTAAAATAAGAATCAGAGTGAAAAAGAAAAAGTACATAAGAGGAGATAACACGACTATGAAGTACACAAGTATCATTATTCCGTTTGTCGGAGGCCTTGGTATGTTCATTTATGGAATGCAGATCATGGCACAGGGTCTGGAGAATGCTGCCGGCAACCGGATGAAGTCATTGCTTGAAGCACTTACAAAGAATAAGTTCTTCGGTGTATTGCTTGGAGCGTTCATTACCGCAGTGATCCAGAGCTCATCTGCGACGACTGTCATGGTAGTCGGTTTTGTAAATGCCGGTATCATGAACCTTCAGCAGGCGATGGGAGTTATCATGGGTGCGAACATCGGTACAACAGTTACCGGATGGCTGGTATCCAGTGTGGAATGGGCCAAATTTTTAAGTCCGTCCAATCTGGCACCGGTTGCGATTATGATCGGTGTGATCATTATGCTGACCGGAAAGAGGCGTTCGACAAAAGATATCGCAAGTATTGTGGTTGGTTTCGGACTTTTATTTGTCGGGATTTCATCCATGTCCTCAGCGGTGGAACCACTGAAAGATAATGCAGCATTCTGCAATATTTTCGTATCACTGGGACACAATCCGTTGCTTGGAATTGTGGCGGGTGCAGCAGTTACGGCGATCATCCAGAGCTCATCTGCATCGGTCGGAATCCTGCAGAGCCTTGCAGCAGCAGGTCTTGTACCATTTGGCGCAGCAATCTATATTATCATGGGACAGAATATCGGTACCTGCGTAACTGCAATCCTGTCCAGTGTGGGTGCAAAGAAAAATGCGAAAACCGCAGCGCTGATGCATCTGATCTTTAATATCATCGGAACGATCATTTTCAGTATTATTGCGATTGCATATCTGAGTATTGTGAATCCGGCATGGGCGCATGGAAATATCACCCAGACACAGATCAGTATGGTGCATACGGTATTCAATATTGTGACAACCGTTCTGCTGTTCCCGGTTTCTGACTGGATCATCAAGCTTGCCAAGAAGATTGGACATGTGGAAGAAGAGGTACAGGATGAAAGTGTAGTCCTTCTGGATGACCGTATGCTGGAGACCCCTGGTATCGCGATTCAGTCAACCGTTTCCGAGCTTGTCCGAATGGGACATGTGGTTGCGGATTCTCTGGAGGTTGCAAGAAAAGTTATGTTCGAACGAAAAGAAGAACAGATTGCGTTCCTGAAGGAAGAAGAAAGCAAGGTAGACCGGTTAAGTGCCGGTATCACATCCTATGCGATCAAGCTGTCGACTCTGCAGATCAATGAACGTGAGCATGAAGAGGTGGCGCATATGCTCCAGATCGTGTCGGATATGGAACGTATCAGTGATTACTGCGAAAACATTTCTGAGTTCTCGGAATCACTGCTGGAAAAGCAGGTGGATTTCTCTGAGGTTGGAGTGGAACATCTGAACAAGATGCTGGATGTCTGCATTGCAAGTTATCTGTATGCGTTGGAAGCCTTTGAGTCCAATGACCGCGAAAGTGCGTTAAAGACCATCGAGAAAGAAACAGAGGCAGACGGGCTGGAGATTTCCCTCCGTGCAAAGCATATCAAGCGTCTTACCAACCAGCAGTGTAACACAGAAGCCGGAGTGGTATTCCTTGATTCTCTGGTATGCCTGGAAAGAATTTCCGACCATGCCAGAAATATTGCGGAAGAAGTGCTGGCGGAATAGAAGATAGGAAAATGCAAAAGTGCATGTGGCCTGACGGCTGCATGCACTTTTTTCGAATCGTTAAGAAATGGGAGTAATGCCGTATTAACTTGTTGTTTTTCTACGAATAAGTATAGGGGTAATTTGTTTATGAATGGGTTCGGCAAGTGGTACAGGTTTTCGCTTTTTACGTTCTTCCATTTGCTGTACAAGCAGTTCCATGGAGGTTTTGGCGATCAGATCGATTTGCTGTCCAACGGTTGTGATTGGAAGGATAGCTTCACTTGCAATCGGAGAATTGTCAAACCCTACCAATTCGTATGTGTCAGGGAAATAGCCATATTTTTGAAAAATAAGATTAAGAAACATATTGGCATAGGTATCATTTGCAAGAAAGATACCTTTCTTTTTATCAGCATATTTTTCGTCGATGTCCGTAAAAATACGATGCATTTGTGCAAAAATATCCTGATAAGAATCTCCGGCTACATTCAGATTCAGTTCATAAGGAACGTTATGTTCCTGACAGGTTTCTTGAAATGCTAAAATTCGTTTATATGCCGGTACAAAATCGGGAACATTGACATTGATATGAACCAGGATATCACATTTATCGCGGATCAGGAGATTTGTTGCCTGTAGTGCACCCATATAGTTGTCGGTTGTTACACTACAGATATACTTAGCTTCTCTTTCGATGGCAATGACTGGTATCTGATAAGATGCCAGCTTCTCAGAAGAAAGTGTATGACTCAATACAATAAGTCCTTCAATCTGATATGCCATAAGTTCATCAATATACTGTTCTTCTTCTTCCGGACCACGATCGCTGACAAAAACAAGAAACTTATAATGATAGTCTGAATAACTGGAAAGTAACTGCGTAAGCATCTCAGAATAATAGTGCAGATAGAGATTTGGTACAATAATACCGACAAATTCACTTTTTCCATTTGCTAAAACTTTTGCCAGTTTATTCTTTTTATATCCCAAAGCATCAAGTGCCTGTGATATTTTTTCCTGATTCTCAAGTGTCAGAGAATCAGGGTGATTAAAATATCTGGAAATTGTTGTTTTTGAAAAATTGGTATATTCGGCAATGTCAGCAAATGTAACTTGTTTCTTGGCCATAAGATCAATAGACTCCTTTAAAAATTCTTATTCATAGTATAGCAACTAAAAGTCGAAAAGGCAACTATAAAATAACCAGTTATGTAACCGGTAACTTTTGCAAACAAAAGCATTGACAGAGAGATTATTATATGGTACTATTCAGTCATAAAGTAACCGGTTACTTTACCGGTTATACAGCGAGAAGGACAAAGGGAATGGAGGAATAGTTGCATGAAAAGGATGCAGAAACAAACCAGGGCAATGGGAAAACGAACGATGGCAAGTAAGCTGGCTTATGTAAAGAAAAATTGGCAGTTATATGTGTTTTTCCTGATGCCGGCACTTATATTAACCATTATATTCAAGTATCTTCCAATGGGGGGACTGCTGATTGCGTTTGAAGATTATAACGTTATCAAGGGCGTATTTGGAAGTACATGGGTAGGACTTGAGTATTTTAAGCGGTTTTTATCTTCACCGGATTTTATGAATTACCTGCTTAATACATTGAAACTGAGCATTTATGGATTACTTTGGGGATTTCCGGTTCCGATCATCTTAGCTCTTTTACTTAACCAGATCCGCAAACAGGGGATCAAAAAGAAGATCCAGCTTTTGATCTATGCTCCAAACTTTGTGTCTGTTATTGTACTTTGCGGAATGGTCCGTATGTTTTTGTCACCGGTTGGACCTATGAATAAACTTTTGGGAATCAGCACGAACTGGATGACGATGCCTGCTGCATTTCGAACAATCTATATTGCAAGTGGAATCTGGCAGGGAGCCGGGTGGGCTTCGATCATGTATACTGCAGCACTATCGAATGCGAGCAAAGAACTGGAAGAAGCAGCACGTATGGATGGAGCAAATCTGCTGCAGCAGATCTGGTATGTAGAACTTCCGGCGATCAAAGACATTATTGTGATCCAGTTTATCTTACAGGCAGGAAATATTATGAGTATTGGTTTTGAAAAAGCATATGCGCTGCAGACAGATATGAACTTACCGGCATCTGAAATATTATCGACTTATGTATACCGGATCGGACTATTAAACGGAGATTATGGATATTCGACAGCAGTTGGACTGTTCAACTCTGTAATCAATGTGATTTTACTTATTTTTGTAAACTGGGTAGTAAAGAAGCTGAATGATGGTGAAGGATTATAGGAGGAACGTGAAATGAATGGAACAAAGAAAATCAAATATTCACGAACAGATCGGATCATTTTGGGAATTGCATATGTGTTCCTTGGGGTATTTGTTCTTTCAATTTTAATTCCGCTGATCTATGTAGTTCTGGCATCCTTTATGGATCCGACCGTATTAAATAACCAGGGATTAAGTTTTCATATAAAAGACTGGACGTTAGATGCATACCGGCGTGTGCTGGAAAATGATATGATCTGGCGGGGCTTTTTGAATTCTTTTTTGTATTCAATTGCATTTACCGTGATCTCCGTGTTTGTAACTTTACTTGCAGCGTATCCGATGTCAAAAAAGGAATTTGTAGGAAGAAAATTCTTTAATATAATCTTTCTGATCACAATGTTTTTTGGTGGCGGAATGATTCCGACTTTTATTTTGATCAATCAGCTGCACATGGTAAATACGATTTGGGCAATTTTAATCCCTGGTGCATTTAATGTCTGGAATATGATTCTTGCAAGAACCTATTACCAGTCTATTCCGAAAGAACTGCGTGAAGCATCCGCAATTGACGGAGCAACGGAAATCCAACATTTTTTCAAGGTCATGCTTCCGGTATGCAAACCGATTATTGCAGTACTGGCACTGTGGTCATTTGTTGGAATGTGGAACAGCTACTTTGATGCGATGATATATTTAAATGATGCAAACCTGCAGCCACTGCAGCTGGTCCTCAGATCGATCCTCGTTCAGAATACACCTCAGCCGGGAATGATCGCAGATATCCAGAGTACAGCAGAGATGGCAAAAGTAGCAGAACAGCTGAAATATGCAACTATCGTTGTGTCAAGTTTACCATTGCTGGTAATGTATCCATTCTTCCAGAAATACTTCGATAAAGGAATTATGGTTGGTTCTGTGAAGGGATAGTCAGAAAGGAAATATGCAGATATGTGGAAAAAAAATAGAAAAAGAGTGTTGGCATTAGGTTTGACATTTTCGATTATAATTGGGATGGCAGGATGTGGAAAAGAAGAGCAGATGAAGGCGGAAACCAATCCGGATACTCCGGTATCAGAGGTTCAGTTTCCACTGAAAGAAAAAGCTGAATTATCATTCATTACAAATGCTCCTGCAACATCAACGCAGAATCCGAATGAGCGTATCATTTTTAAGAGACTTGAAAAAGAGACAAACGTACATATCGATTGGACTTGTTTTGTGGCGGATCAGTTCTCGGATAAGAAGAACCTTGCGCTGGCTCAGTTCGGAAATCTTCCGGATGGGCTGTTTAATGCAGGAATGAGTGATTATGATCTGCTTCGTTATGCAAAGCAGGGAATCATTATCCCGCTTGAAAATCTGATCGATAAATATATGCCGAATCTGCAGGCTGTATTTGAAAAATATCCGGAGTACCGTACGATGTGTACCGCACCGGATGGTCACATTTATTCATTCCCGTGGATCGAGCAGCTTGGAGCTGGAAAGGAAGCAATTCAGGCGATTGGAGATATTCCATATATCAATAAGAAATGGCTTGATTATCTGGGATTGGAAGTACCAACTACAACAGATGAACTGGAACAGGTACTGATCGCATTCCGTGACCATGCAGATGATCTGAAGAAAGAATTCCAGATTGATGGTGATGTGATTCCGATGTCATTTATTATCAATAATGGAGATCAGGATCCGGCAATCCTGATCAATGGATTTGGGGAAGGATATGGAGACACAGGAGATCATTTTTCTGTAACGGATGATGGAGAGGTTATCTATACAACCGTTCAGGAGGGCTATAAAGAAGGCATTGAGTGGCTGCATAAACTGGTAACAGAGGATCTGGTGGATCCGGAAGCATTTACACAGGAATGGTCTACCTACGTGGCAAAAGGAAAAAATCACAGATATGGTCTCTGTTTTACCTGGGACATTGCCAATATTGATAATAATACGGATTATGTAATGCTTCCGGCACTGACAGGGCCGACCGGAGTGACAAACATTACGAGACAGAATAACAGTGAGACCAGTGGATTTGACCGGGGACGATGTGTATTGACGACCAGCTGCAAAGACACAGCACTTGCAGCTGCCTGGATCGATCAGATGTATGCACCGCTGCAGTCACCGCAGAACAACTGGGGAAGCTATGGAGAGAAAGATTCTTTCAATATTTTTGAGATGTCTACGAATGAAAACGGAGAAAAGATGTTGAAACATCTTGATCTTGGAGAGCAGTCACCGGTAGAAGTCCGTGAAGCACAGTCGGTTAATGGACCGCTTGCGGTACTCAATGAGTATTATGGTGTATATGTGACACAGCCGGAGGATGCAAAATGGCGTCTGGACAATATGCATGAAACCTATCTGAAAGATATGAACAGCAAATATGTATATCCAAATGTATTCATGAGTATCGAAGATACCAATAAAGTGTCACAGTATGATACCGACATCAAAAAATATGCAGAGCAGAAGAAAGCCGACTGGATCTTAAATGGTGGAATCGAAAAAGAGTGGGATTCTTACCTTGATAAAATGGAAAAGTACGGACTTTCCGATTATCTGGCTATTAAACAGAAATATTTCGACCAGTACCAGAAATCGCTTTCAGAAGAGAATAAGTAGCAGGAGAAAATACATGAGTGAGATGTTAGAAAAAGCAAGAAATTATGAGACAGAAAAACAAGTGTATGTAAAGAAAACGACCAAACCACTGTTCCATGTTACGGCACCGACCGGATGGATCAATGATCCGAATGGTTTTTCCGTATATGATGGGAAAATACATTTGTTCTATCAGTACAATCCATATCAGAGAGAGTGGGGACCAATGCATTGGGGACATAGTGTGACTGATGATATGGTCCGCTGGGAGCAGCTTCCGGCAGCGATTGCACCGGATCAGGAATATGATAAGGCAGGATGTTTTTCCGGAAGTGCGATCGAAGCAGATGGAAAGCATGTACTTGTATATACCGGAGTTACCAGAGTAAAGCAGGCAGATGGAAGTGAGCAGGAACGGCAGAATCAGTGTATTGCATTTGGTGATGGAAAAGATTATGTAAAGTATGAAAAGAATCCGGTTGTGACAGGTGAGATGCTTCCAGAAGGATGCAGCCGGATTGATTTCCGTGACCCGAAGATCTGGAAAGAAAACGATACCTATTATCTGATCGTTGGAAATAAGAATGATAATCAGGTTGGGCAAGTTGTGCTTTGTTCGAGCAAAAATCTGACAGACTGGAAATTTGAGACAATTCTGGCATCAAATGAAAATGGTGATATAGGAACGATGTGGGAATGCCCGGATTTCTTTGCTTTAAAAGACAAACATGTGCTGATCTGTTCGCCACAGGATATGAAGGCGCGGAAATATGAGTTTCACAATGGACATAATTCGGTGTATTTTTTGGGAGACTACGATGCAAACAGATACAGATTCAGCAAAGAACAGCCGCATACACTTGATTATGGTATGGATTTCTATGCTCCACAGACAACAGAACTTCCGGATGGCAGACGGATCATGATCGCATGGATGAAATCATGGGATGCCTGTGTGATACCGAATTCGCAGGACTGGCAGGGAATGATGACATTTCCGAGAGAATTGGAGATAAAAGAAAACCGTATCTGGCAGAATCCGGTGAAAGAACTGGAAAATTATTATCAGAATCCATGTTGCTATGAACACACAGAAATCGAAGGCGAGACAGTGCTTGCAGGAGTAGAGGGACGCACAATTGATCTTACGGTGACACTGGAAGATGGAGAAAATACAATCTTTTCTATCAAACTGGCAGCAGATAGTGAGTATGAAACGAGTTATACCTATAATAAGGAAACCAGACTTCTGGAAATCGACCGTACATACTGCGGTGTTACAAAAGATGTGGTATGTGTACGAAAATTCAGAATTGAGGATCCGGCAGGGCTTAAAAAGATGCGTTTTATCCTGGATTATCATTCGATCGAACTTTTTATCAATGATGGACAGCAGACGGCGACCACTGCAATCTGTACGCCTCTGAATGCGAAAGATATTTATTTTTTCAGCGATAAGAAAATGACAATGAGTGTTGAAAAGCATGATATTATAATGTAAAAAGCAGGAGAATAAGAAATGGACGTAGTAGCTTTAGGGGAATTGCTGATTGACTTTACAGAAAATGGTATTAGTAGCCAGGGAAACCCATTGTTTGAGGCAAATCCGGGAGGGGCACCATGCAATGTTCTGGCAATGTTAACGAAGTTGGGACACAAAACGGCTTTTATTGGAAAAGTAGGAAATGATTTTTTTGGAAAGCAATTGGAAGATGCAATTAAAGAAATTGGAATCAATGTGACCGGTCTGAGAAAAGATGATAAAGTACATACGACATTGGCATTGGTTCATACTTATCCGGATGGTGACAGAGATTTCTCTTTTTATCGAAATCCGGGAGCGGATATGATGCTGACAGAAGAGGAAATTCCAGAGGAATTAATTCTTGAGACACGGATTTTTCATTTTGGAACCCTGTCTATGACACATGAGAAAGTACGCAGAGCGACAAAAAAAGCAGTTGCAATTGCAAAACAGGCTGGTGCGATCATTTCATTTGATCCTAATATACGTGAGCCATTGTGGAATTCAATGGATGAGGCAAGAGAGCAGGTATTGTATGGTTTGGGACAGTGTCATATCCTGAAAATTTCAGATAATGAAATTCAGTGGCTGACAGGAAAAAATGACTATACAGAGGCTGTAAAATGGATTAGGGAGAAATATGATATCCCGCTTATCCTGGTATCTATGGGAAAAGAAGGCAGTAGAGCTTATTATCAGGACAGGATGGTTGAAAAAGCACCTTTTATAAACGAAAATACAATAGAAACAACTGGTGCCGGAGATACATTTTGTGCATGTGTTTTGCATTACATATGTAAACATGGACTAGAAAATCTGACTGAGAAAAATTTAAAGGAAATGCTGACTTATGCAAATGCTGCCGCATCAATTATCACAACACGTAAGGGAGCATTGCGGGTGATGCCACGACCGGAAGAAATTGAGGCATTGATTGCAGGACATCACTAAATGTGGAGAGAAAGGGGCTGTGAAAAAAGAATAGTTCCCCAAAAAAAGAAAGACCAAGAGTTTATAATGAACTCAAGGTCTTTCTTTCTGTTATAATTAACTTGTGATGCATATGATATTTAAGCCAAAGGATATTCGAAAGTCATGCAGCGGATATCAATGGAGATGGAAACGTAACGATTACAGATTTAATGCGATTGCTGAATTATGTAAGTGGAAAAAGCGCAACTTTATAATTTTAAACAACTTTAAAGAACTGTATACAGAAATCCTATAGCAGAGAGTTCCCCTCTCTGCTATAATCATATCAGAAAATAAAAAGTACGAACCAAAATCTATCGGGGAGGTTATCACACATGCAGACACCTATTTTACAGGAAAGTAACTACAAAGAAGAAATGCAGACCATCGTAGAACCGTATCTTGTATCTATCGGAACGGAATTCTATCTGGAAAGACATGCAGGGCAGAAGATCCACTGTATGCATTATGTTCCGGAGAACCCACATGCGGTTGTGATGTTGTCACATGGATTTATTGAAAACGCGGAAAAATATAAGGAGATCGCCTATTATTTTGCAAAAGAAGGTTTTAGCGTATATCTTCCGGAGCACTGCGGACATGGCTTCAGCTATCGTCTGACAGAAGATGAATCCCTGGTGCATCTGGACAGCTTTGAACGTTATGTAGAGGACTTTATCTTTGTAACCAAGAAGGCAAAAGAGGACAATCCGGGGATGAAGATTTATCTGTACGGACATTCTATGGGAGGTGGAATTGCGGCAGCAGTTGCGGCAAGAGCACCGGAAATGTTTGAGAAGGTAATTCTGTCGTCACCGATGATCCGCCCACTGACCGGAGGGGTGCCGTGGCATGTGGCAAAGGCGATCGCAAAGACATCCTGTAAGGTGGGAAGGAACAAAAAATATGTAGTCGGTCAGAAGCCATACAAGGAGCCAGGAAAATTTGAAGAGAGCTGCTCCCTTTCCCGTCCGAGATTTGAGTATTATGAAGAAAAAAGGACGAAGGAAGCCCATTATCATCTGAACGCACCGTCTTATGGATGGCTCGGAAATGCAATGCGTCTGAACCGGTATCTGGAAAAGACCGGATGGAAGAAGATCGAAGCACCTGTCATGCTCTTTTCGGCAGGCAAGGATAATCTGGTGTCGAATGCAGCGCAGGAACGTTTTGTGCGAAAACTAAACAAGAACAGACCGGAAAGTGCCGAGCTTGTGAAGTTCCCAGAGTCCAAGCATGAGATATTCAATGCGGAAAATACGATTGCGGAAGAATATTGGAAGAAAGTGTTTGATTTTTTTGAATCATGATTTTTAAAGATTGTAAAGAGGCTGTAAATTATACAAATTGCTTATTGATAAATGCAAGAAAAGTGGTAAGATAAAATTTACAGAAAGGAATGAGACAAATGGGATTTTTTGATAATCTGAAAAGTAGCCTGGCAGAAACCGGTCAGGATTTATCACAGAAGGCAAAGGATACGACAGAGATTTTCCGCCTGACAAGTTTAAATAAGACGAAAGAAAAAGAAATTGAAAAAGTCATTTATCAGATTGGCAGTACATACTATGCCAATTACAGAGATGAATGCATGGAAAAGATGCCGGAGCTTGCCGTACAGATCAAGTCTCTGCAGGATGAGATCGCAGCCAATAAAGAGATGATTGAAAAATTATCGACAGAAGAGATCTGTCCGCAGTGTGGAAAAAAAGTGAATCCGGGAAGTAAATTCTGTATTTACTGTGGAGCGGCACTGGAAGCACCGGCAGAACAACCGGAGGAAAAGGCAGAAGTGAAAGTGTGCAAAGCCTGTGGAAAGCCACTGGAAGAGGGCGCTGTATTCTGTACAAACTGTGGAACAAAGATAGAAGACGATAAGACAACTGAGGAAAACTAGAAGGCAAAGCATCGAATGATGAAACGCAGGTCAGAATGTAAAAAATGAAAGAGTATATGCAAAAAGCCGGATAGGAGTTATTCTATCCGGTCTTTTATGTATATGATGAGCCGGTTACAGATTTGTGCTTACACAGGAACGACCGGTTGATGTGTTGGAGGACAGAAAACATGTATTGCACCAGATGTGGGAAAGAAATCAGGAGTGATCAGAAGTTCTGCGGAAACTGTGGAGCGAAGAATGTCAATTATCAAGAAAAAAATGATCTGAAAGAGATGATAGAAAAAGCTGCCGCCGGAGAAGAGAACGCTCTGGAGAAAATTTACAATCTGACTTATGTGCAAGGGTTTGCAATCGCACTTCAGATGGTGAAAAATGAGCAGGATGCAATGGATATCATGCAGGATGCCTATATTTCTGCATTCCGTAATCTGAAGCAGATTGAGGATCCAAAGCGGTTGAAAAGCTGGTTCAACTGCATTGTGGCAAACAAATGTAAAGACTGGCTGAAAAAGAAGAAGCCGCAGCTATTTTCTGATATACCGACAGGGGATGATGACCGGGAATTTGAAGATACAATTGCAGATGAGAATCTGACATTTTCACCGGAAGGGTCCGTGGATTATGCAGAGACAAAGCGATTGATGAAAGAAATTCTGGACGGTCTGCCAGAAGATCAGAAGCTGTGTGTGCTGATGTATTATTATGAGGAATTGTCGGTTTCAGACATTGCAGATGCACTTGGATGTTCGACTGGAACAGTAAAGAGCAGACTGAATTATGCCCGGAAAAAGATCAGAAATGATGTAGAAGAACTGGAAAGAAAAGGAACAAAATTATACGGCGTAGCGCCGCTTCCGTTTATACTCTGGATGCTCAGAGAGGGCGAGCAGACGATATCGGTGCCTGGTTCATTTGGGAAAGAACTGGTGAGACAGGGTGCCGGCATTGTAAAAAGCGGAAGTGCACCCACAAGCGGAAATACCGGTTTGGGTAAAAGTGGAATCAGGAAGACAGATCCGGTAAAGAACGGGCAGGCAGCCGGACGAAAGATTGTAAAGAGTGCGGCAGGAAAAGCAACCGGGAAAATCATCGGTACAAAGGCTGTTGCCGGAGCTATAGGAGCGGCAGTGATCGGCGGAGGTGCTGTTGCGGGATATCATATCCACCAGGCAAAAGAGCAGAAAGTTACCAAAGAAGAATGGCAGGCGGCTTACAAAGACTGGGTTGGAAAGTGGAGTGATGACACAAGGTTTGAACTCTTTGACATGAATGGAGATGATGTACCCGAGATCGTGCGGGTTGGATCCTGCATGGCGGATGGTGCGACCGTAGCGACCTGTACACCGGATGGAATCCGGGAAGAAGAGATCTACCGGATCGGGATGTGGTATATTCCGGGCGGCAATGTACTGGACAACAATGACGGAAATATGGGTGTTTTTTATGACCGCGTTTTTGAAATCAAAGATGGGGAATGGTTACAGATCGGCGATGGCGAATGTAGAATGGAAGATAATACGAATCCGGAGTATGATGAAAACGGAGACTATGTTTTCCGGTATAAATGGGATGGAAAAGAAGTCACAAATAAGAAATATGAAAAGAAATTAAAGAAATTGTTTGGAAACAGAAAGCCGGAAGCACTGGGCAATGAAGCTGTTTCATACCATGAGATCATCAACCAGATCAGTCATTATTAAAAAAATAAAAATTTTTTCTTGTTTTTAAAACCAAACTAGATTTTGACTCGTCTTAATAATATAAATGAGAAAAATATAGCATACAGAAAGGATGTAAAAGAGATATGAGGTGCAAAAATTGTGGAACTGAGAATCCAGATGGTTCAAGATTCTGTGCAACATGCGGAAAACCACTGGAACAGGAAGAACCTGCTAAAAATGTAGCAGAACAGAAAGAAGAGGCTGTCCAGAATGCAGAAGAGCAGAAAGAAGAGGCCGCCCAGAATACAGAAGAGACGCTAACAAGTACAGCAGAAACAAAATCACTCACACATAAAAAATCAAGAGGACTGAACAAGTTCCTGATCGGTCTGGCATGTGCGGTTGTCGTTGTAGTGATCGCAGCAGGGCTTTTGATATCGCGTGCAAGAAGAACAATCGATCTGAACAAGTATGTCACCTTTGAAACAACAGGATATAACGGATATGGAAATGTATATCCGCAGATCGACTGGGAGAAGATTCAGAAAAAATATGATTCCAGACTGAAGTTTACAAAAGAATTTGAAGAACAGTATGGAAAAAATACAGATTCCATATCACCGGTAGAGGTACTGCAGTCCTATGTCAGTGTGGAAATGAAATCGGACAGCAATCTTTCCAACAAAGATAAAGTCAAATACAACTGGAATGTCAATAAAGATTATGCAAAATATGTGAAATGCAACCTGAAATATAAAAATAAAACCTATAAAGTCAAAGGGCTGGAAGAGGTTAAGACATTTGATGCATTCAAAGACCTGGAGGTATCATTTAACGGAATAAGCCCGGGAGGAGCCGTTTCATTTGATTATACAGGATCTGATCTTACATCTGCCGATTTTCAGACAGATGCATCAAATGGAACATTGGCAAACGGAGACAAGATTAAAGTATATCTGGATAAATCTATGGCAGACAGCTATGCCGCCAACATAGGAAAGCTGCCGGAAAAATGGGAAAAAGAATATACCGTAAAAGGACTGTGGTATTATGTCACATCAGCCAGTGACATCGATGATGATACAATGCAGCAAATGAAGGACCGGGCGGAACAGGAATACAATGATCATGTGGAGAGCAGCTGGGTAGATTCCGAATCTCTGGAGAGCCTTACTTATATGGGAGATTATCTGTTGGAGCCTGTTGTGGGCAATGGAAATGAACTGTATCTTATTTATCATGTAAAAGTACGGGATCAGTACAGTAATGATGATGGATCTTATGACAAGGTGAATGATGTTTACTGGTATATGCATTATGGAACAATTCTTGCAGACGGGGAAGGAAATACAGATATTGATCTGTCTGACTATGGAACACCTGGCAATTTCTTTAAGATCAAGACTGATGCAAAGACAGACGGTATTTCCAGCATGGTATGGAAATATTATGGATACCCGACACTGGATGATCTGTACGCAGATGTTGTGGGCGATAATGACGATTACTCTTTGGTGGAGGATGCGGTAGACAATACAAAATAGAAGCCTTTGGCGGAAAAGAAGGTGGACTATGAAATGGGACGAATGGCTGAAAAAGATCATTAAAGAGATAACGTCAGATTATACGATTTCAGAAGAAACCTCAAAAAGCTTTTTTGAAGAGCTGATGCAATTGTTGAAATAATACAGGAACCGGGTAGAAATGCAAATTTTTATCCGGTTTTTTAATTTGAGCTGTAAAAGTATGATATGATGAGAAAAAGTACGGGATTGATATCCAGAAGGAGAAAGGTGGAATAACAACAGATGGAATATTTAGTAGAATCAGCATTATTGACACATGGATTAAAATCGGTATCAAATGAAACAATAAAAAAAGAATGGCAAGATCCGGGAAAAAAGATCACCTGGATTGACCATGGGGAAATCAGGATCGGGGATATCGATGAGTTTCTTGAATTTAGAAGCCGGGCATCCGCTTATCCAAGAATTGACTGTGATCTGCTGGAAAAGGCATTAGTGGAAAAGCAATCAGGCGCACTTACCGCTTCCGGGACAATGGCAGTCTGTGTGAAAATGGGAATTCCGGTTGCAATTACCTGTGGAATGGGTGGAATCGGGGACATCAAGGGAGAAGAACTCTGCCCGGATCTTCCGGCTCTTCAGCAGATTCCGGTGATCCTGATCTCGGCAGGACCAAAAGATATGCTGGACCGGAAAGCAACGATCGATTGGCTGATATCGCACGGTGTGAAGGTGATCGGAACAGAAAGAAATTACTGTACCGGCTATGTATTTTGTGGAGAAAAAGTTGAATTGCAGGGAAAGGCAGAAAACAGTGCAGAAACGGTAAAGCCACCAATGCTCATCATCAATGAAATCCCGGAAGAAAGGCGGATAGAAGACAGGGAGATTTTGAGAGAAGCAATTGCCGAGGGAAAGAGAGCGGAGAAGGAAGGACGCTATTTCCATCCTGCGGCAAATGGAAAGATTGATGACTGTACTGATGGATATTCTTCATTGATTCAGCTGCGGGGACTGATTGCAAATATGAAAGTGGCAGAAACACTTTAAAGAGCGAAAAAAGAAGCTGGGATCTGGCTGATAACAGAAAAGCCTGGATATAGGCAGTTGTGTTATCGGTCAGACTCCGGCTTCTTTGCGTACACAGAAAGTTTTGACTCCTGATTATAGATTACAGGAAAGATAATCAGATATTCTGTTTGAAATGTTGTTGCGTGAATCCTAATTGGCCTGTGGCATCTGTGATTTATGTACAAAGAGACTGATTCCGGCACCGATGATTGCCAGAACAGCACCAATTCTTCCCCAAAGAGCAGTTTTGTGGCACATCATACCTGCCTTGGCACAAATACCAATGCCAATTGAAGTATTGCTAAGAAGCAGGATTAGAACAGCAGTGATAATGATGACAACCGGTAATTTAAAATCGTGTGTTCCGAAGAAAAGAAGAACGGATTCTGCAAGCAGGAGCAGACCGAAAAGAAACAGTGCAATTCCATAATAATGACACCGCATCATGCATTCTCCTCCGTTTGCAAGTTCCATGGTTCCTTTGCATACTGGGGCAAAGATCTTATCTGCTGCAAGAATAAGAATTGCTGCAAGACAGGAAACTGCTCCGGATAATTTTTGTGAATTCATAATTTATATCTCCTTTAAAAATTTATTGTATTTAGTATAACATACTTATGGTTAATAAGTTTACTTTTACCAGATAAAAACTATAGAAAATTGTAATAAATCAAATTGCATATAAGAAATAACAATTTTACATTTGTGCAAAATGCTGATATAGTTAAAAAGCATTTAAAGGAAATGGTAAAAATTTACAAAGGAGTCAAATGAAAAATGGAGAGTAAAAGACAGCTTACGAGAGAAGAGTTGCTAGAAATGGAAAGTGCTCCGAAGACGAAGATGCAACATATGTTGGATGTGGTAATTTGTTTTTGTCCGTATTTTGCAGCGATAATTATGTTTTTAGTATATTATCTGATGCCGGATGCCGTTCAGAATTTTAATCCGCATGTGTTTACTATTGTCGTCTGCTTTTTTTTGGCATTATATCTGATCATGGTAGTGAGAGGATTACTGAATAAAAGCTATTTTGCAAAAGTACGTCATAAAGCACCGCTTTACTCTGTGATCATACTGGTAATTATGTTGTATGATTTTCTGACGGTTAAGACAGGTATTTTAAAACAGCCGTTCTTCCCATGTGTGAATACGATTTTGTGTGCGATCATTGATGATCGGGCACTGTTATTGAAAAGTACATTGTACTCATTGCGATTATTATTCACGGGATATTTTATTGGAGCGATCCTTGGACTGATCACAGGTGTTGCCTGTGGATACAGCAAAAGGATTAACTACTGGGTTTCACCGATCATTAAGATGCTTGGACCGATTCCTTCCACAACATGGATCCCGATCATCATGGTTCTGGTATCCTCACTGTTTAAAGGAAGTGTATTTATCATCGCTCTTGGTGTATGGTTTGCACTTACGATCGCATCGTCAACCGGTATCCAGAATGTAGACAAGGCATATCTGGAAGCGGCCAGAACATTAGGTGCCAAAGGTCACCAGCTGGTATTCCGGGTGGCAATCCCACATGCAATGCCAAACATTCTTCAGGGGATGACACAGGGAATGAGTTCTGCCTGTACAGCACTTCTGGTTGCTGAGATGATGGGAGCCGAGGCAGGCCTTGGATGGTATATCCAGTGGCAGAAATCATGGGCGATCTATTCTAAAATGTATGCAGCTATCGTTTTAATTTGTCTTATTTTCACAGCAGTTACCTTTATACTGAATGTGATCAAGAGAATAGTGCTTCGCTGGCAGGAAGGAGTTGTGAAATAAGATGGCATCAGTGGATGAGAAGCAGGGACATGGGCGTGTCCTGGAGTTTGACAAAGTAACAAAGAGTTTTGCAAAGACAGACAGTAACGAGATCACACATGCGCTGGCAGAGGTGAATCTGACGATCCAGCCGGGTGAGTTTGTCAGTATTGTTGGAACAAGTGGATGTGGAAAATCAACGATTTTGCGATTGATCGCAGGACTGATCAGACCGACTACCGGTGAGATCAGACTTGGCGGAAAACCGATTGTTGGAGCCGGACCGGATCGTGGAATGGTATTCCAGAAAGCAACATTGTTTCCGTGGCTTACGGTAGAGAAGAATGTATCCTTCAGCTTGCGTATGCAGAAAAAGCAGGATAAAGAACTGGTAGAGCATATGCTGAAAATGGTAGGACTTGAAGATTTCCGAAAAGACTATCCACATCAGCTCTCCGGAGGTATGGCGCAGAGAGTGGCGCTGGTAAGATCGCTGATCAATCATCCGGATATTCTGCTTCTGGACGAGCCTCTTGGCGCGCTGGACGCATTTACCAGAATGAATATGCAGGATGAGATCCTGAATATCTGGAGAGAACAGAAACAGACGGTCGTCATGGTTACACATGATGTAGAAGAAGCAATTTATATGGGAACAAGAGTGCTGGTTATGGAGCCAAGACCGGGACGTGTAAAGGCAGATATACCGATTGAACTGGCTGAACCAAAGCAGAGAGACAGCGAAGAGTTCCAGGCATATCGGAACAGGATTCTGAAGATGCTTGATCTGAAGCATCATACAGATCATTAAATAGATATTTATTGGAAGATAAATATAAAAGCAACAAAGTAAAAACACGAAGAGGAGAAAAGAATTATGAAAAAAAGATTGTTTGCAACGTTACTTGCATGCGCAATGACCGTATCACTGGTTGCATGTGGCGGTTCATCAAGCTCATCAGAAAAGAAGGAAGACACAAGTGATTCCAAAAAACAGGAAGCTTCTACAGAGAAAGAAGTGACTGATATCACAAAAATGTCAGATGATGAAATTAAAGAAGCAATGAAAAAAGAGCCGGCATGGGGAACAACCATCACAGCCGAATATGATGGCGGTGACTGTACATCAGGACCTAGCATGGCAAAAGCACTCGGATACTATGATAATTGGGGATTAGATGTTCAGATCGCAGCTGGTACTGAAATCACAGAAGCACTTGGAACTGGAAAAGCTCAGTTTGGAGCACATCATATTGCACATATGTTAGTTCCGATCACAAACGGAATGGACATCGTATTTACAGGAAGTGCGCAGACAGGATGCAAATCATTATATGTACTTGCCGATTCAGGAATTGAATCAACAAAAGACCTGGAAGGCACAACTGTTGGTATGGATAGCCCGATCGGTGGATCTTCACACAACATGATCATTCGTTTCTTCCTTGCAGATGGATTGAAACAGGATGCAGCAACATGTGTACAGGTTGAATCAAGTGCAGCAATCCAGTCTCTTCAGTCAGGTGACATCAAAGCTTGCCTTCTGAGTGACCGTTTTGCAAAGAAATTCGTAGATGACGGAACATTAAAAGTTCTTCGTTCTATCACATGGGATGATGATTTCAAAGATGAAACATGCTGCGTAATGGCTATGAGCGGAAAATTCGTAAAAGAAAATCCGGTAATCTCTCAGGTACTTACAAAATGTGTAATGGATGCATATATGTACATTGCAGAAAACAAAGACGAAGCTGCACAGATCATGCTTGATGAGGGTATGGTATCTGGTGACATCGAGCTTACAAAATACATGCTTGATCAGCAGAACTGGGCAGTATCCAATGCAGATACAAAGAAAACAATTGAAGCTGTTGCAAAGGACTACATTGAGGCAGGAATCATTACCTCTGACTGGACTGTAGATAAAGTCGTAGAGACAGCATGGCATCCACTTGCTGAAAAAGTAAGCACAAAATAATTAGACACATAAATGAATGAGGTGGAGGAGCTTTGAACTCTGGGATGAGTGAAAGCTCCTCTTTTGTCTTGTATATTAGGAAAGTGCCGAGGCACATTCTTTTTTATAATTGGAAAATTACGGGGGTTTTCCGAACAAAATGTAAAAAAAGGAAGGAAAGAAAAATGGAACAGAAAATGTTGACTGTACCTGGACTTGCAGTCAGAAATCTGCGGCATCGAAGAGTCAGGACGATGTTTCTGGCAGCACTGGTGCTGATTTTATCGGCAGCGCTGTTTACCAGTAGAGTATTGACAGAAAGTATGAAAACTTGTATTGATAAGACAGTAGATCGGATTGGGGCGGATGTGATCGTAGCACCGGGAGAATATGAATCAGATTTAAGCGATTCTCTGTTTTCGGGAGGGTTGTGCAGTTTCTATTTTGAAAAGTCTTTGATGGATCAGGTGAAAAAGACGGATGGAATTGACAAAATTTCTCCGCAGCTCTACATTGCATCACTGGATGCGGCATGCTGTTCAGTTCCGGTACAGATTGTTGCTTTTGAACCGGAAAGTGATTTTATTGTACAGCCGTGGATGTCTGGAAGCAATGTGAGTGAATTGAAAAAGGGTCAGACTGTTGTTGGAAGCAAGATTACGGCAAAAGCGGGAGATAAAATTTCTTTCTTTGGACAGGAATACGAGGTTGCAGGAAAACTCGAAGAAACAGGAACCAGTTATGATAACTGCGCATTCATGAATTTTGAGACGGCATATACATTATTTGACAGTTTTCAGATCAAGTATGTGACGGATCTTACAGAACCGCAGAAATATGTTTCCCTTCTGACGATCCGGACGAAAGACGGAGCAGATCCGAAAGAAGTGGCGAACACGATCAACACAAAGATGAGAGATTCCGGACTGAAAGCTTATACAGCAAAAGCAATGTCCGGAAAAGTTTCAGATACACTGGAACAGATGCAGTCTTACAGCGCGCTTCTGATCGGACTGTTGTTTTTAATGGCAGTCCTGGCACTGATCTGCATTTTTAACATTACTGTGAATGAACGTTTGAAGGAGTTTGGGGTACTACTTTCTATTGGTGCACGAAAAAGCCAGATTTTCCAGATGCTTCTTCTGGAAGCAGGAATGATCGGTGTGCTTGGAGGATTTCTTGGAGTGGTGTTCTCCGGAGGCGGAATCCTGTTATTTAAAGACGTGATCATGGAAAGTATGAATATGCCGTATCTGAATGTAAATGTTTCCCAATATGTGATTCTTGCATTGCAGAGCCTGGGGCTTGCGGTTGGTGTCAGCCTTCTTGCCACCTTATATGCGGCAGTCAGAGCGAATCGTATGGAACTATATAAACTGATCCAGGAGGTGGAAGCATGATTGTAAAGACAGAAAATCTGAGTCGGGAATTTGTACGTGGAAAGAATCAGTTTTACGCAGTAGACCACGTGAATCTGGAAGTGGAAGAAAAAGAACTGGTTGCGATCATGGGACAGTCAGGAAGTGGAAAATCCACCCTCTTCCATATGCTGACCGGGATCCTGAAACCGACAGAAGGAAAGATCACAGTACTGGATCATGAGATTGAAAAAATGAATGACAGACAGTTATCGGTTCTGCGGGGAGGCGACCTTGGGTATATCATGCAGGGACAAAATCTTCTCCAGAATCTGACGGTCATGGAAAATATCCTGCTGCCACTTTCGCTGGGGAAAAACCGGAAACCGGATAAAGAAAGGATCACGTATCTGACGGAGCTTCTTGGAATCCAGAATATGCTTTCCGAATATCCGGCAAATCTGTCCGGCGGAGAGCAAAGGCGTGTGTCAATCGCAAGGACATTTGCGCAGAACCCGAAACTGGTAGTCGCAGATGAACCGACAAGCAGTCTGGATATGGAAAATTCAGAGATCATTATGAAATATTTTCAAAAAATGGCAAAAGAAGGAACGACAATCCTGGTCAGTACCCACGACAGAGAATTTGCAAATTATGCGGATCGGTGTCTGTGGATGAAAAAAGGGAAATTAGAAAAAAGAGAATTGGAGTAAAGAGATGCAGACCGAATTTATAAAGCTTGCAGTGATTTTTATTGTCATTATGGTGATGGTCCTGGCAAAATTAAAGCTGCGTGATGCGATGATCGCTGCCATTTTGCTGACTGTGATCCTGTTTGGAATTCCGCTTGGGGATGCAGTAAAATTGATGATACAGTCGGTTTATGAAAAGGATACGCTGCTCGTGGTCGGAAGCTTTATTCTTGTAACCTTTTTGCAGCGGATTATGGAGAACCGGAAACTTCTGGAAAGAGCGGAGATGGCACTGCAGAGGCTTAGCGGAGACAGGCGTATGGTGTGTGTAATTGCGCCGGTGATCATTGGATTCCTTCCGTCTGCAGGAGCTGTCAATATCTGTGGGGCGATCGTAGATAAGGCGACAGGAAAAGATCTGGATGTGGAAGAAAAGACGTTTGTGACCAGTTACTACCGCCATATTTCAGAAAGCTTTTCGCCGACTTATAATGCAATTCTGCTGGCACTTTCCATTACAGCGGTATCAACCGGGCAATTTGTACTTTTTATGGCGCCGATGGTTGTGGTGCTTCTGGTACTGGGATATGTATTTTATCTGCGGAAGCTTTCGAAAGGATATGAAGCAAGTGAGGATGAAATGATAGACAAAAAAGAAGAATTCAAACAGCTTCTGTACTGTTTCTGGCCACTGGTGCTTTGTATTGTGCTTGTGATTGCACTGAATCTTTCTGTGATCAAGGTACTGCCGTTTATTATTGTGCTTTCGATTATTGTATATCGGTTAAGTCTGAAGGAAGTGCTGGATTTTGCAAAGACATCGGTAGAGTGGAGAATCATCTTCAACACGATCATTCTGATGATGTTCAAGAACATTCTTACCTATACAGGGGCAATCGGAAAACTTCCGGATTTGTTTGCAGGATCTGCAATTCCACAGTTTGCGGCATTTGGAATCATTATGTTTCTTGGAACGATTATCAGTGGAGCAAATTCTATGATTGTGCTATTGATTCCGCTGGCATTTGCAAGCATACCGCATGCAGGAGCCGGACTTCTGGTGTACCTGATGGCACTTTCTTATGCGGCAATGCAGATTTCGCCGACGCACATCTGCCTTGCGATCATTACGGAATATTTCCGGGTATCCTGGGGGCAGCTGATGAAGAAGACAATCCCGGTTATTGTGGTGTTTGTAGTGATCTTGACAGGATATTATGTATTGCTGAGTGGATTTGGAATATAGAAAATATGTTATATGATGCTGATAGAAATAGAAAAATTCTATCGGCATCATTTTTCTTTGGGTGGATAAAATGACTGAATATATGATAGAATAAAAGAAAAAGACAGACTATTCAAAACGGGAGGTGGATGAGATGAAAAAGAGAAAATATGCTATATTTTTGGGAATTATTTTGATCGTAGCAGGAACCATTGCCTGTGGTGGAAAGGATACGGCGTCTGAAAAAGATCGTATAAAGGAGGTAGAAGTATATGATGATGACAATGAACCGGTAACGATACAGGAGAATGAAATTGTAAATACAGAATTTTATGAATTATCAGGCGATAAATTCCGTTCATACATAAAGAAAGAGAAGTTTACGAAAGAGAACTGGAAGGAATTTTTCAGCATTAGAGAAGAACATTTAGAATATAATGAATATCAGTCAGAAGGAGATCTGTATCATCTTGGAATCTATAAGGTACACCAGAAAAAGGATTTCTGCATGGTATTTGATATTGTAAATGATGATATGGAGTCCAGAGATAATGTATTTGAAAAAGGAACAGGTACATTGGGTTGGGGGCAGAATAAATCGGACGGAACAAAATTTCAGCTTACAATTGATGATGTTTCGTGTACAAAGGCAGAAGGAACGATTATTTATGTAGATATTCCGGAGGAACTATGGCAGCCTTGTTCGGACGGAACGGACAGAAAGGGATTTCGGGTAAAGGACGGAGAAAAGTTGTATGAATTTTATGATGATGGAACGCCGGTAAAACTGGATATGTTCAGGTAGCAAAAGAGAGAAGCGTATAATTGCAAGAAGCCCGTCGGCAGATTTGAAAATCGTGCTGACGGGCTCCTTTTATTGGGGGCTTCGAACGTAAATTAGAATCCAACGTATTCTGGTAAAAAATATTGAAAATTACATAATCTTCGTCTCTTCCAGCTTCTCAGAGAACGCTTCATTCACCTTAATGATCGGCTTCCTAAGCACCAGTCCCACGATCAGGGACACCATAAGGAAGATACAAAGCTTTCCAAGATCGATCCAGTAATCCATACCGTAAAGACCACCGACAGCTTCACGCAGGGCTGCCATACTGTGGGTAAACGGCAGTAGCGGATATACCGCTTTGAAGAATCCCGGGGCAACCTCGATCGGGAAAGTTCCGCCGGTTCCGGCTACCTGCATAACCAGAAGTACGACACTGACCGCTTTTCCGATATCTCCGAAGGAGACAGTCAGCGTGTAAATGATGTTGACATATACGATGCTGGATACCCATCCGGCAAGGAGGAAGAGGAACGGGTGCTTGCACTGGATGCCAAGATAGAACAGATCACCGAGGCAGATCAGGGTGCTCTGCAAAAGCCCCAGGATCAGGAAGATAAGGTATCTTCCAAGATAAATCTGATGGAGCTTCAGATGTTTAAGTCCGGTGGTGCCGTTTTCGGATACAGTGACCTTGAGCATGGCAACCAGGACAATTCCGCCGATCCAGATGGAAAGTGTAGAGTAGAATGGGGCCATGGAAGAACCGTAATTTTCAATCGGGTACACTTTGTTGGTCTTAAGCTCTACCGGTGCGGCGAGGAAAGAACTGATACTGTCCTTATCGCCGGAAATCAGATCTTCCAGTTCGGAGAAATCGCCGGTTGCTTCCATTTGACCAAGTCTGGAGATGGTATCTGTGATCTTTGAGGCAGCCGTTTTCAAAAGCTCAGAAGAGGTTTCCAGAGCCTTCTGAATCTGCGACAGATCAGAGCCAGCTGAAGAAGCAAGGGTATAGATTCCATCTGCACTTACACCGAGCTGGGAGAGCAGTCCGGACAGATCATTTCTGGTGGAACCAAGAGAGACGGACAGCTGTTTTAAAGAAGCAGATACATTGGTTTCATAGTCGGATTTAACAGCTGCAATTCCGGAAATACTGGAGCTGATCAGATCATCCAGCTCTTTTTTAGAGGTTGTTACATTGCCTGCTGTATCCCGCAGAGAGGAAGCAGCGTTCGTGAGTTTATCACGAAGTTCTTCCTGAACAGCAATGGAATCGTCTAATTTAGCAAGAATCGGTGCGGTAAAATCAGACAGCTCCGGGTGTGCATCTGCAATCTGTGCAATGCTGTCACGGATTCCCTGGTAAGACTGTACGATCGCATTGACGCGGTTTCCAAGAAGATCAAGGGTGCTGGCAACAGAAGAAGCATCTTGTGACTGCGACTGGAATGCCTGATCGATCGTCTGTGACATCTGTTCGTAAAAGCTTTTGGTAGAGGTCAGTGCAGCATTGATTCCGTCTGTAGCTCCGTCCAGAGTTTCCTGAATCCCGGAGAAGGACTGCTGTGTACCGGAAAGCGTATCTGCATTTGCAGAAGCCTGTTCTTTCGTTGCTTTTAAGAATTCGGCAGTTGTGTCCAGAAGCTGCTGCGCAGAATCGGTCATCTGTGAGAAGGAATGCAGGGTAGTCGAAGAGGCAGACAGATCAGAACCGATTTTATTCAGATTTGTGATCAGTGTGCCTGCAAGCTCATCCGAATCCCTGGAGTCTGCGGTATTTGCAACAGTCTGGAGCGCGGTCAGCACCGTATCGGAAATGGTTTCGATAAATACTTCGTTGACCTGTGTCTGGACTGCGGTTGCTCCTTTGTCTGTTACCTTCGGCGCAATGGCATTTTCTTTTGCATTGGAGTAATAGGTAATCTCCGGTTTTTTTATATCACTGGAAAATACACTCATCAGGTTCGTACTGAAATCTTCCGGGATTACGATTGCTGCGTAATATTCTCCGGATTTTACACCCTTCATTGCTTTGCTTTTGGTCGTAAATACCCAGTTGAGCTGTGTATTCTCCCGAAGAGCAGACAATACCTGATCGCCAAGATTCAGCTGGAGCGGGATCAGGTTTCCGGTATAGCCTTCGTCTACGCTTGCTACGGCAACCTTCAGATTCCCCGTATTCCCATAGGGATCCCAGCTTGCCGCAATGTTGAACCATGCATAAAGGCAGGGAACCACTGTGACGCCGAGAACGACGATCAGCGCAATGACATTTGTTCTTATTTTCCGGATATCTCTTGTGAAGATGGTCCATATATTTCTCATTCGTCTTTTCCCTCCTTTACTTTTTTAAGAAATTCTTCTTCAGACAGATGGATATAGGAAAGCTGTCTGGAGGTCTTGTCGTGAATATATTCTACACAGATCAGATAGACGGCGAGTACGATCAGGGAAATGATCCACAGTGTCAGGTATACGATCTTGGATTCCAGGCCGAACATCAGAAGAAGAAAGATCAGCGGAATTACAAGAATCAGGATAAAACCGGTACGGATCAGCTTTGGATACCGTTTTTCGAACCGGTTGGCACGTTGGATAAAATCAGCCCGTCCGTCTTCGTCCTGCATCATGGTTTTCATCATCAGTGTAAGCTGTGGGCGGGAGAGCTCACCGGTTGCAGTCTCTCCCAGCATCAGGTCTGTCTCGGCAAGACGTTTGTCGAACAGATGGTTCAGATTCATCAGAAGTGGTCTCAGTACCAGTCCGATGAAGAATGCAAGGAGAAGGAAAAGCAGCAGGGTCAGCAGATCCTTTGCGTAGTTATTTTTGTAAAATCCGGCAATACACTCACGCATAGCGCCAATTCCGTAAGAGAACGGCAGAAGCGGATGCAGTCTCTGGAAAAAGACCGGTGTCATCTCGATCGGATAGGTTCCGGAAGAACCAGGGATCTGCAGGATGACCAGGACAACGGCAAGCGCTTTTCCAATGTGCTTGAAGGTCAGCGCCATTGCATAGATCAGATTGACATACACAAAGGAGCAGAGCATACCAGCGCACACAAATGCAACCGGGTGGACACACTGTACTTTCAGAAGCAGCAGATCTCCTATGCATACAATGAATCCCTGGATCAGTCCGACTATGATAAAGAGCATCCAACGTCCGAAATAAGCAGTTGTCGGAGTAAAACGGGAAATGGTTTCGTCTTTGTCTACTTCCTGTTTCAGGATGGATACCAGGATCAGTCCGCCAACCCAGAGTGCCAGATTAGTGTAGAACGGAGTCATTCCGGAACCGTAATTTTCCACATCATAAAGTACCTTTGAATTGATTGAAACCGGTGAGGACATAAAATCAGAAATGGAATCTGAGTCGATGCCTTCCAGTGAGATCAGATGCTGGTAGGTTTCGGAGCTCTGCAGAGCTTTTAGGTCAGCGGTAATATTTTCCAGAGCAGTATCTACGCTTTCAAGAGTTCCTCCGGTCTGACCAAGTGCGTCTGCACTTTCGTTTAAACTGCTCTTTAACTGGGTAAGGATCACCTTTAACTGTGTGATCGTCGGATTTACCCCGGTTAAAGTAGAAGAAAGGCTTCCGCTTAATGTGGCAAGCCCGTCAAGTGACTGGTTCAGCTGTGGCAGAAGCGACTGGTTCAGACTGCTTCTGTAATTCTGCAGAGACTGTCGGTTCTGGGCAGTGAGTGTCTCAAGAGAACTTCTGGTATTACTTGCTGTAGTCAGTGCATTTCCTATGCTGGAATTGCTGTTCCCAAGAGAATCAATGAGTTCCTGAAGAGAAGCATTCTGTGCCTGGAGTTCTGCAATTTTTTCGCTGACGATACCGGACAGGGAAGAATCACTTCCGATCTGTTGCTGAAGGGCGGCAAGCTTTTCCAGAATTTCTGCATTTTTCTTATTTAAAGAGCTGGCAGAAGAAATACTGTCTCCGATCGCAGTGTTGACCTGTGTGGCTTTTGTCTCAAAAGTTCCGAGCTTTAAGACTGCGGAGGTGTAGACATTGTTTAAAAGTGTTTCGCCATCTGACAGGCTGGTAGAAAATTCTGTGGAAAAGGTTCCGATTGCTGTCCGGCTGGTGGCAAGCAGATCTGATGAATCTGCAAGGGCAGCAGAACCGGAAGAGGCAACAGCATTTACAGAGTCCAGTGTTTTCAGAGTGTCATCGATCAAAGAACCGGAATCTTTTACCGTAGTCTGGAAATCCTTCAGGGCGTTCTGATAGTCAGCAAGATTCTTACGGGTATCGGTAAGCGCCTGCATCAGCGTAGAATTTGTTCCGTCAAGCTTGCCGGTCAGTGTACCGGCCGATTTCTGCACGATCTTCGCAATGGAGTCAGCGGCAACGGACGAAAAGGTGTCATTGATCTGCTGCTGGATCGTGCTTGCGCCGGTGGCGGTGATCTTCGGAGCAATCGCGTTTTTCTTTTCATTAATATAATAGTCGAGCTGCGGCTGTTTTAAATCCCCGGAAAGGATGCTGAGGAGAGACTCGCTGAAATCCTCCGGGATTACAATGGCAGCGTAGTATTTGCCGGAACGGACACCGCTTTTGGCTTTCTTTTCATCAACAAAGGTCCAGCCAAGCTGGTGATTTTTTTTCAGATTCTGTACGATGGTGTCTCCGGCATTCAGATCTATCGAACCGGTGTGTCCACCGGTGTCACAATTTGCAATTGCTACTTTTACATTTTTTGTATTGCCGTAGGGATCCATGTTGGCGGCAATGTTGAACCATGCATAGAGAGAAGGGAGAATGCAGACTCCCACCATGACGAGAGCAGCAGCAGGGCTACGTAAGAGTCTCTTTAAATCTCTCTGAAATATTTGAAGCACTTTCTTCATGTGAACCTCCTGTGTAATGTCGTTAATAGTGCCAGTATTGAACATAGTATAGCAAAAAGTGTGGAAAAAATCCATGAGAAAAAATGACGTTCGGTCAGAAATACAATCTGGATAAAGTTAAGCGTAAGATGATATTTGAAAAAACAGTGTTTTATGATATTCTATATTTATCTATAATACAAATAAAAAAGGGTGGAATAGAAAGTGTCAATAAAAGTAAAAGAGGTATTAGAGCTGGCACAGTCGAAAGGATGTACATTAGCAGCCGGAGAAGGTGGAATGGATAGGATTGTTCGCTTTGTGGATTGTATGGAAATACCAGATATGAAAGCATGGATGCGCCCAAATGTTTTGTATATTACAACTGGATATGCATATAGTGACACAAAAGAAGAAATAATGAATCTGATAAGAAATTTGTATGAAGCAAAGGCAGCTGCGCTCGCGACAAAATATAGATATATTGGTTGTTTTTTGGATGATGCGATCAAACTGGCTAATGAATTACAGTTCCCAATCATTTTGTGGCCGGAAGATCTGCCTTTCATAGAAATGAATTATCTTGTGATGGAGGCATTGATAAAATCACAGAACAATTTGATGGATACCATTTATTCTCGAATTGAAAAATATAACCGTCGGGAAATGGATAAAAGATTGTTTATTGATCTTTTGACAGGAAATATCACATGTAATGAAGAAGGAAACTATCGGATCGAAGAACAAAAATGGCCATCACCTCCGTACCAGATCGTTTATATTGAAATTGATGGAATTAAACAAAAATTACATGAACTACAGGAAGAGATTGTTCATGAAAAAATTGAGAAAATCGAAAATATGATAAAAGAATCTTTTGGCGAGGAAAAAGTAATTGTTTTGTCGAATAATGATAATTTTCAATGCATATTAAAACGGACAAAAGAGAAAACTATAACGAAAGAGTATTTCGAGAAGATTCAGAAAAATATTTCGGAAAAGACAGGATATACTGCAGCGATAGGTGTTTCGAGAGTAGAAAATTCCTACCAACGTTTCGGAAAGGCTTATCAGGATGCAAGGGATGCAGTAGAAATTGCAGTGTGCCAGGAATTCAATTCAAAAGTACTTTGTATAGAAGATGCAGGCTTTTGGAGAATCATGAAAGAAATCAGTAAGCATGAGATGTGTCAGGAGTTTATGGAGGACAAGTTGAATGCATTTATTGAATATGATCAAAAAAATGAAAGTGAACTTTTAGAAACGCTGGAAGTTCTCGTGAATAATTTAGGGGCAAGAAATGTAACAGCAAATGCACTTCATTTGCATCGAAATACTTTGATATACAGAATTAAAAAAATTGAAAATCAGACAGGATATGATTTGTCAGATCCGAATAGTATTCTTGAGATAGCGCTTGCGCTTCGAATAAAGAAATTTTTGAAATAAAAGATACCTTTTTAGGGCATCTTTTATTTCAAAACAGTATGTATCTATTACGAGAAAGGATTCAGTTTTTGGAAATGCTTCATTGAACCGTATAAACTTTGTAATTTTTCGAATTCTTCTTCGTCGTATAATTTAAGAGAACGACGGCCAAAGGATTTGGCAACTTCTAACATAAAGCGTGCAGCTTCATCAAGATCAGTCATATGACTGGCTCCGGTTGCACAACCGGGAACAGTTGTTTCTGTTGTGATGGCAATCCCGACTACAGGTGCATTAGTAGCAGTTGCCGGTTGCAGAATACTGTTTAGATGATGAAGATCATTGCCATAAGGAGTGATATCCTGCTGTGTTAATGGAAATACCTTTGGAAGTTTTCCCGTAGTAATCTGCATTAAATCAAGAAGATCTTCGGAAGTACGAAGGATGTAGCCTTCTTTTACTGTAGGTGAGATTGCAAATCCATTGTGATTGATCACGCGATTTCCTTTAGTAGTATCTACAGAGAGAACTGCGTCAAGTTCCGGTGTGAGCTCTTCGGCATTTACCTGTGCCATTTCTACAGGTGATCCCATAAATGGAACCGGAACATGTGGTGCGGTCGGTGCATCCGGACAAATATGTGTAGAAATGAATACGTCACCTTCCAAAAAATCCCCTTTATTCTGCATATCTAATAATTTGGCAGCAAGAGCAATTGCAACGAGGGCACCATCACCGTCAGATACATACCCGATTCGCTCAGGACGAGCACCAAGTCCGCCTAATCTCCCAAGAAGTCCAATTGTCGGAGCATCGCCTCCGGAAGTCTTTCCGTGAAGACCCGGGATGCGAATTTTTAACATATCTGTAGAACCTTTTGGTCCAACTAAAGGATAAACCTGAATATCCGCATCTTGTTTTATGGATTTTAAATAAGATGCGACAGAGTTGCCGTTTACGTTCTTACTGTCTATAATGTCGAAAGCTTCTATTAATTGTTTGAATAACATCTTAAATCCTCTCTTTCTAACTAAAATAGTTTTTTAATTGACAAGCAAAGTTTAGCATTACTAAATAGGAAAGTCGATATTGTGCGTGCCTAAAAAGAAAGAAAATAGTTGGGCGAAATGCACATGCTATATTTTTGGAAGAATAATAAATGTGCAAAGTGCATAAAAAACAGGGACATTATGGTGCATGGAGAGCGTCGACACTTTAAGAAGTCAATGTTATACTGTAGTCAAATAAGAATTCGGAAGAAACGGAGGAAGGAAATGTGAAAGAAAGAACAGGGACTGTAAATTGCATGATCGCAACTATTATTATTTGCATTATTGCGGAGCTGATTGGTCCACTTCAATTTAAGGTGATGGGGATTGACGTGAAGATATTGACGATGATCTGGGTTATCATCATGGGAATTCTTTTATCTCCAACATTATTAGGAAAAGTGATTCCCCCACTGAAGAAATTTATTAGTAAAGCAGAAATTAAACGGGCACCGTTTTTGTTGTCGCTTACATTATATCCGCTTGGAATTATGTTTGGTATCAATGCAGGTCCAAAGGTTGGAATTGTTTTACAGGCAGGTCCTGCTTTACTGTTTCAGGAAGCGGGAAATATGATGACGATGCTGATTGCATTACCACTTGGCTTACTCCTTGGATTAGGAAGAAGTGCTGTGGGTGGAACGTTCTCTCTTTGCAGAGATACGGCACTTGGTATTATCGGAGATAAATATGGTCTGGAATCCAGAGAAGGAATGGGAACACTTGGAACTTATATTAGCGGAAGTGTATTTGGTACTCTCTTCTATTCTTTCCTGGCACCGATTGGGTTAGCAATCGGATTTCATCCTTATGCACTTGCGATGGCATCAGGTATGGGAAGTGCATCTATGATGAATGCGGCTACTGCAGCGTTGACAAATGCAGCGGCACCTATGTATTCAGAACAAATTCTTGCATATTCTGCAACCAGTGGACTTTTAACTGCAGTAACAGGTGTGTATGTGGAAATGTTTTTGGCATTGCCATTAGCGAACTGGTATTATAATCGTGTTAATCCAGGTATTGAAAAATTAAGGGCTAAATTATTTAAAAAAGCATCTGAGGAGGCATAAGATGGAAAATACAAAACAAACTCCACAAGAAAAATCGACATTAAGTAATATTTTAGAACAAATTAAAATAGTATTGGTGATTTATGGAATTGTCATAATTATACATATGGTTTCTATTGGAAGCAAAATCCCGGATTTAGCAAAGTCGACAGTGGTAAGCTTTGTAATGGTAGTGATTGCGATTACCTTGAAAAATTTTGTGAAAAAACCTAATCTTCCAGGATTTGCGTGGGCTACACTGGTATCCTTTGTTTTGACATTGCCGATATCTCCGATTTCAGATTTTATCGTAAATGCAATGAGTGCATATAGTTTTGGACTTGTAGGACTTCCGCTACTTGCTTTTGCTGGAATTGCTGTAGGAGACCAGCTTGAGGTTTTCAAAAAACTCAGCTGGAAAATCGTAATTGTATCCTTTGTGGTTATGGCATCTACTTATTTTGGATCAGCAGCAATTTCAAATATTATCTTATCTTTAAAAGGAATGATTTAAAACCATACAGATAAAATAAGAGGTGAAGAATATGGATAATTTAGAATTAATGAAACAGGAAATCAGTAATCTTGCAAAAGAGAAAAAGGAAGAATTTGAAAAAGTAAGTGATTATATTTTTGCAAACCCTGAACTGGCATTTAAAGAATATAAATCACAGGAAGCACTTTGCAAACTGTTGGAAAGCCATGGATTTGTTGTTAAACGAGGAATTGCAGAAATGCCGACGTCTTTTGAAGCAGTTTTTGATTCTGGAAAACCAGGGAAAACAGTAGCACTTATGGGAGAATATGATTGTCTTCCAGAAATCGGACATGGTTGTGGACATAATCTGATCGGAACATCAGCAGCCGGTGCAGGAATTGTATTAAAGGAAGTTATGGAAAAGCATGAGATAGGTGGCGTGTTAAAAGTATTAGGTACTCCGGCCGAAGAAAAGGGCAGTGGCAAAGCGATTATGGTTCGCCATGGAGTATTTGAAGGAATTGATGCTGCACTTCTGATGCATCCGTGTGATGAATCTATGCCAGATGATATTTCTTTTGCAGCAATTACATTGGAATTCACCTTCAAAGGAAAACCGGCCCATGCGGCAGCTTGCCCATGGAAGGGAGCAAATGCACTGAGTGGAGTTCAGTTAATGTTCCATGCGGTTGATATGATGCGTTTACATTTTAAAGATTACAGCAGAGTACACGGAATTATTACAGAAGGCGGAGTAGCTCATAATACTATAACAGATGAAGCGAAAGCAGTATTTAATATTCGTTCACTGGAATATGATTATATGATGGAAATGGTTGATGCTATTCGTGATTGTGCGAAAGGAGCGGCAATTGCAACCAGGACAGAAGTTGAAGAAAGACAAGTGGATGAAGTTGTCAAAGATGTGCGTAATGATAAGAAACTGGTTCAGTATGTTCGTAAGAACATGGACTTTATTGGTGAAGAGTATATAGAGCGTGACCTGACTCAGGGAATCGGTTCGACTGATGTTGGAAATGTAACCCATGAAATACCGGCAATTCAGTTTTATGTGAAATTGAAAGAGCATGTAGGGACACATACAAAAGAGTTTGCAGTAGCAGCAGGCGGAGAAGAAGGAAAAAGAAATCTGCATGCTTCTGTTCAGCTCTTGGCAATGAGTGCATTGGATGTATTAAGTGAGTAAATAGAAAGTGTATCATTTTTTAGAGAGTTCTAAAAAGTGATACACTTTTTTTGAAATATTGTCTTGACTGAATATTTCGCATTTGTTTAAAAATTCTTTAGAAATGCCCTTTCCATATCTTAACAATCTCCTGTTAAACTATGCTCATAAAAAGATAACGGGAGGAATTAATAAATGAGAGTATTGATTACAACAGACTGGTACGAACCGGTTATAAACGGTGTTGTTACTTCAGTTATGAATCTTTCCAGACAGCTAAGAGAAAGAGGACATGAAGTAAAAATTCTTACATTATCAAGAACATTTCATTCTTATATAGAAGGCGATGTGGTTTATGCAGGATCAATTGGACTTGGATGCATTTATCCGCAGGCAAGATTAAAAATTCCAAAGGCAGCAGGTGACTATATGGAAATGTTGCTTGAGTGGAAACCGGATATTGTGCATTCACAGTGTGAATTTTCCACATTTTTCTTAGCGAAAAGGATCGCATCTGAACTTCACGTTCCGATTGTACATACGTACCATACAGTTTACGAGGACTATACCCATTATTTTTCACCGCAGAAAGTATGGGGAAGAAATATTGTGCAGTTGATGACAAAGAAACTTGCAAATGCGGTAGAAACCCTAATTGCACCCAGTGATAAGATCCGTAAGATATTGGAAGGATACCAGGTGTCTTGTCCGGTGGAAGTTATTCCATCTGGAATCCATCTGGAAAAATATCAGTTATGTAAAAAAGAAGACTGGCGTAAAAAAATCCGTATGCAGCTTGGTATATTACAGGATGCACTGGTGTTGGTATATGTAGGCAGAATGGCAAAGGAAAAAAACATTGAAGAGCTTCTGGAATATCAGCAAGATGCAGGAAAATCCGGGGTGATTTTAGTCCTTGTAGGGGATGGACCATATCTTCCGGAGCTGAAAAAAAAGGTTGAAGAGCTAAAGCTTGCTAAAAATGTGATTTTTACGGGAATGATCACACCGGAAGAAGTGGGACGCTATTATCAGGCAGGAGATCTCTTTGTCAGTGCTTCTACCAGCGAGACACAGGGAATGACTTATGCAGAAGCGCTTGCAGGTGGTATTCCGCTCCTTTGCAGAAGAGACGGATGTCTGGAACAAGTTGTGACAGATGGGGAAAATGGATGGCAGTATGATAAAAAAGAAGATTATCTTATGAGAATCCAAGAATGGAAGGGGATGGGTGAAAATGCAAGAGGTAGGATGCAAAACAAGGCTGCTATTTCAGCAGAAAAATTTTCTTCCGGAAATTTTGCCGAAAGAGTGGAAAAAATCTATGAACAACAAATACGAAAATACCGATATGAAAATGCAGCCTAAGAAACAGAGAAATCTGACTGGATTTTTCAATCTGCTTTCGATAGCCGGACTGGCCGGATGTGCGCTTCTTGCAATCTGGGCATATAAAAATGGCATTTTAAATTCGGTAGATTCTTTGCAGACATTTATCTGGAAATTCGGTTATACTGGAATGCTCGTTTTTATTCTGATCCAGGTTGTGCAGGTTATTATTCCAATCCTACCGGGTGGAGTCAGTTGCCTGGGTGGTGTGATCTTTTTTGGGCCGTGGCTAGGATTTCTTTATAATTATATTGGTATCTGTATAGGATCAATTGCAGTGTTTGGAATTTCAAAGACAATAGGAAGGCCGGTTTTATACAAAATGTTTTCTGAAAAAATGATAGAAAAATATGATGGATGGACCCAGAAGGACGGTAAGTTTTTGAAATTATTTGCGCTGGCAATCTTTTTCCCGGTGGCACCGGATGATTTCTTGTGCTATCTTGCGGGAACAACAAAAATGACGTGGAAACAGTTTACAGCAGTTATTGTACTTGGAAAACCATTTTCTATTGCACTTTACAGTCTGGGGCTTACGACAGCATTTAAGATGTTATTTTCATTATAAAAGGAATAGGGTAAAGATTATGAAAACATATATATACAGAGGTGGGTTTCCGATTGTAGAAAAAAGTGGTGTCGGAAAAGCAATCGAGCATCAGGAGAAAATGCTGAATGCAGTAGAGGCACCGCGTGCAGCCAGGTGGAAAGAAGCAACCGTGGTTCATATGAATACAGTTTTTCCGGATTCGGTGATTGCGGCCTTTATAGCAAAAATGCAGAAGAAAAAAGTGATTTATTATGGGCATTCTACAATGGAAGATTTTAAAAATTCCTTTATTGGTTCTAATCTTGCAGCGCCGATTTTTAAAAAATGGATCTGCTTTTGTTATAATTTGGGGGATGTTGTTGTGACGCCAACCGAGTATTCCAGAAAATTGTTGGAAGGGTATGGATTGAAACGAAAAATTTATTCGATTACTAATGGTGTGGATACAGAATTTTTCAAACCTGATCCAGAGGGGAGAATACGCTTCCGCGCAAAATATCAGCTAACGGAAGAGCAGAAGGTTGTGATATCTGTGGGACATTTGATTGGAAGAAAAGGAATTCTGGATTTTCTTGAACTGGCTAGAATGATGCCGAAAGTACAGTTTATCTGGTTTGGAGGCGGTAATGAAAGCCTGGTGACAGCAGAAATCAAAGAGGCGATATCAAAGAAACCGGATAATGTATTGTTTGCAGGATTCGTAAAGTCTGATGAACTGCGTGATGCATATTGTGGGGCAGACGTATTTTCGTTTATGAGTTATGAGGAAACGGAAGGAATCGTTGTTTTAGAAGCTCTTGCCTGTGAAATTCCGACAATAGTAAGAAACATTCCTGTGTATGAAGGATGGCTTGAAGATGAAAAACAGGTATATAAAGCAGAGACAATAAAAGAGTTTCAGGAAAAGATAACTGCGATTTTCAGTCGGGATGTTCGTTTGATGAAAAAAGAAGAACGGAAAATTGCTTGTAATAAAAGTCTTGGAAAAGTTGGAGAACGATTGTTGAGGCTATATTTTGAAATAGAATAAGGGGGCGTTCAGCCGCGCCATTCGCAAAAGCGTGCCTGCGGCACTTGTCGCTGCTGCGCAGCTATTTTGCTCATAGAGTGGCGCTCATCTCATCCGTATAATCAGCCGTCTTTTCATGCAAGCATGAAATCCGTCTGACTATACGGATGGCTGAACTGATGTCAGAATATTCTGAATTGCGCAAAATATAAAAACAACATTGACAATTCAGGAAAGGCGTGGTAAGATAACATTCGTTCGCTGGTCGAGACAGAGACTAAGGAGTGGCATGCAGAGGCAGAGCGGATGAAAAATAAAAAAGCTGTTGACAAGCCTTGATGAATATGCTATTCTAAATAAGCTGTCGCGTGAGGAACTGCTTCACAACAGCAAAAAAGAAATAAAAAAGTTGTTGACAAACATGAAACGCTTTGATATAATATAAAAGCTGTCGCATGAAACGGCAACAACAAAAAAGAACATTGATAACTGAACAATAGACAACAAACCCTGAAAATTCTTTAAAGAG
>NZ_JAQCZB010000007.1:175008-175231 GCF_027682785.1 Coprococcus sp. AF51-11b1
AAAAAGAACATTGATAACTGAACAATAGACAACAAACCCTGAAAATTCTTTAAAGAGATTTTTCAAGAACGGACATCGAAAGATGTCGAACCAGAACAGTAAACAGGAACAGAATTGCCAAGCGATTCTGACCCGGATACAAACATTTTTAACGAGAGTTTGATCCTGGCTCAGGATGAACGCTGGCGGCGTGCTTAACACATGCAAGTCGAACGAAGCACTT
>NZ_JAQCZB010000008.1:0-44069 GCF_027682785.1 Coprococcus sp. AF51-11b1
CTTCCTTAGAAAGGAGGTGATCCAGCCGCACCTTCCGATACGGCTACCTTGTTACGACTTCACCCCAGTTATCGGTCCCACCTTCGGCAGCTCCCTCCTTACGGTTGGGTCACTGACTTCGGGCGTTACCAACTCCCATGGTGTGACGGGCGGTGTGTACAAGACCCGGGAACGTATTCACCGCGACATGCTGATTCGCGATTACTAGCGATTCCAGCTTCATGTAGTCGAGTTGCAGACTACAATCCGAACTGAGACGTTATTTTTGAGATTTGCTTACCCTCGCAGGCTCGCTTCCCTTTGTTTACGCCATTGTAGCACGTGTGTAGCCCTGCTCATAAGGGGCATGATGATTTGACGTCATCCCCACCTTCCTCCAGGTTATCCCTGGCAGTCTCTCCAGAGTGCCCATCCAAAATGCTGGCTACTGAAGATAAGGGTTGCGCTCGTTGCGGGACTTAACCCAACATCTCACGACACGAGCTGACGACAACCATGCACCACCTGTCACCGGTGTTCCGAAGAAAAGGCATCATTACATGCCGGTCACCGGGATGTCAAGAGCAGGTAAGGTTCTTCGCGTTGCTTCGAATTAAACCACATGCTCCACCGCTTGTGCGGGTCCCCGTCAATTCCTTTGAGTTTCATTCTTGCGAACGTACTCCCCAGGTGGACTACTTATTGCGTTTGCTGCGGCACCGAAGAGCTTTGCTCCCCGACACCTAGTAGTCATCGTTTACGGCGTGGACTACCAGGGTATCTAATCCTGTTTGCTCCCCACGCTTTCGAGCCTCAACGTCAGTCATCGTCCAGTAAGCCGCCTTCGCCACTGGTGTTCCTCCCAATATCTACGCATTTCACCGCTACACTGGGAATTCCACTTACCTCTCCGACACTCTAGCTGCATAGTTTCCAAAGCAGTCCCGGGGTTGAGCCCCGGGCTTTCACTTCAGACTTACACAGCCGTCTACGCTCCCTTTACACCCAGTAAATCCGGATAACGCTTGCACCATACGTATTACCGCGGCTGCTGGCACGTATTTAGCCGGTGCTTCTTAGTCAGGTACCGTCATTTTCTTCCCTGCTGATAGAGCTTTACATACCGAAATACTTCTTCGCTCACGCGGCGTCGCTGCATCAGGGTTTCCCCCATTGTGCAATATTCCCCACTGCTGCCTCCCGTAGGAGTTTGGGCCGTGTCTCAGTCCCAATGTGGCCGGTCACCCTCTCAGGTCGGCTACTGATCGTTGGCTTGGTAGGCCGTTACCCCACCAACTACCTAATCAGACGCGGGTCCATCTCATACCACCGGAGTTTTTCCCACTGAGCCATGCGGCTCCGTGGTCTTATGCGGTATTAGCAGTCATTTCTAACTGTTATCCCCCTGTATGAGGCAGGTTACCCACGCGTTACTCACCCGTCCGCCACTCAGTCACAAACCTCTTCATCCGAAGAATCAAAGATAAGTGCTTCGTTCGACTTGCATGTGTTAAGCACGCCGCCAGCGTTCATCCTGAGCCAGGATCAAACTCTCGTTAAAAATGTTTGTATCCGGGTCAGAATCGCTTGGCAATTCTGTTCCTGTTTACTGTTCTGGTTCGACATCTTTCGATGTCCGTTCTTGAAAAATCTCTTTAAAGAATTTTCAGGGTTTGTTGTCTATTGTTCAGTTATCAATGTTCTTTTTTGTTGTTGCCGTTTCATGCGACAGCTTTTATATTATATCAAAGCGTTTCATGTTTGTCAACAACTTTTTTAAATTATTTTTTGTCGCTTTTTATTTTTATCAGCGACAACCTCTATATAATATCATGTGTATCTTGTTTTGTCAACACATTTTTTGAGGTTTTTATTTTTATTTTCAAAGGCTACCTTACATCCCTTATTATAAATAAAAATCCATCACTTTTCCGTGACAGATTTTTATAATACCATTATCAGTTTCTATTGTCAATCCTTTTATCTCAACATTGTTGCAATTTTCATAATTATATTATTATCATATAAAAAACTAAGAATCTGATCTTCTCTGATCATTCCCATTGCCTGCTTTCCTATCGTTGTTGTATACAGAAGCGTAATTACGATAAACAGGATCCCTACTATAATAAATGAAATCGTCGACCCTACCAGAACTCCTGCCAGCCTGTTCAGAATTCCCAGAACCGGAAGTGCTGTCACAAAATCAAGCGCAAACACAACCGCTCTTATCACAATGGTTGCAAACAGGAATGTTACCAGAAATGCGACAATCTCGATAACCAGCTTTGCAAAATATTTGCTTACATATTCCGCAAATGTCGTTACCCCAAGCTTCTGATAAACTTCACTGTTATTATTTTCCAGAAGAAGATTCTTAAATACATCCGGAAGATCTGCCCCCTCGATTGCCACTATCTGCATTTGCTTTGGAACCTCAGCCTCCATGATCGACTGCTCTGCCTCTTCCGTTGACACATGTCCATCGAAGATATTTGGTGAAATTCCATACTGTTGCAGCATCTCATCTGACACATTACCATTTACAATATCTTCCACGGTAATTCCTGCTGCTTCCAATGTCTGCTCAGATACACCTGCCGCTGAGAGGATTCCCCGTACCTGCTCTTCCGTAAATCCCGAATTTGTATCCGCTTCTCCCGCGAAGGCTTTTGTCATCGTTTTTATACACTGCTGTTCTACCATCTCATCAATCGGTGTAAGCGAATAAATTGCTTTGCTGACATACGGCGTTGCAAAATACACAACCGCCAGCGTAAGGATCGTCGCCCCAAGCGATACAGCAATCCTGACAGCACCTTTGGCAAATCCTACAATGGCTCCTATTGCTATAATGCCCCCGACAATTACCAATAAAATATTTACTTCCATACTCTACTCCTATTTTACAAGCCGTACCTCTGCAAGTCCGTCTGCATTCATCACCAGGTACTTATTGATTCCGAAAATCGGAATTACTTCTTTTATCTCATATTCTGTCGTTCCTTCAAATTGCTTCACACCAAGCTTGGAATAAATCAGGCAGGAAGTCCCATCATACATGATAACATTTCCATCTGCAATCTTTACATTTCCATATTCCCCGGTAAATGTTTTAGATAATTTCTGATTTCCTTCCATATCATACAGGCGAAGCTCATATTCTCCGCTTTCTTCTTTCAGTATGAACCCAAGATATTCATCGTCATGGAAAAAGCTTTTAATCTGCTTATCCAGCTTTACTGTTTTAGAAAGCTTCGGCTTGTCCGTTTCCTTATAGATCATAAACGACTGGTCTCCGACCAGAACAGACTTCTTCTCATCTATAAAAAACGAAGTCGGAACAATTGTGTTTTTGTAAACATCATCAGCAACCTGATATTCTTTGTTTGCTTCTTCTGTATTATCAAAATTCAGGTATCCGACTCTTGTTGCCTCGACACCATCCGCTACACACAAATATGAAATCTGAAGTCTCGTTCCGTTCGGCGAAAGTGCGATTCCAATCGGGTATCCGGTTCCGGTAAGTGAAGCTCTGTGCTCTACCAGTACATTTCCTGTCGCATCATAGCACACAACCATTGGTGAATTTTCGTTATTTAAAATCGTACTGACAATTCCATTTTCCGCAACAGCTATCTTCTCGATCGGATAATTCGTATGGATTTCTCCCTTCGCGCCTTTTTCATCCATAACATAAATATCATTCCCACCGCGCTCTGCGACCGCCATCGCTTTTCCCGACACATTGATAACCGGATCCTTAATCTGATAAGACTGGTTCCACTGCTCTACACCTTTTTTATTGATATACGCAATTCCATCCCGTCCGTATTTGAGCATTCCGTCTGCATATTGCAAATATTTCAGATCACTTGATTCTGTCTCTTTATTTTTATAGCTTTGCAGAGTCCGTAAGCTTGTATATGTCTGCAATTTCACAAGCAGATAGCTGCTGATCAGTGCAAACACAAACGCTAAAATCGTTACCGCCGTCTTTATTCTCTTTTTTACTTTGTACGCCTTTATCTTCTCTTCCAGGTTTTCGTCCGGATCACGTACCTTTACTATCACATCCATAACCTGTCCTTTTCCTGTCGTTAGTTTGTTGTTAGTATACCACAGTTTTTATTCATATGTACAGAAAACTACGGCAGAATCAATTTCTGTCCGATAAAAATCAGGTTTCCGTCCGACAACCCGTTCATTCTGCAGATCGCATCTACATGTCCACTGTCCCCGTATACTTTCTTGCTGATTTTGGCTAGCGTATCGCCTTTTTCTACAATATAAATATCTTCACTCATTTCCTGCATTGTGCTCATCGAAGAATCATCGACCTTTTCTTCCTCTGTCGAAGCAGAATCAGAGCCCTCTCCCTGCTGTGGCATCGGATCCTGCTGTTCCTCTGTCTGCGGATCATTCGTCTGCTCTGACTGAACGGTATTCTCATTTTGTTGCTCATTTACTGCTTTTACTGCGCCACTGGTTTTCTGCGTTTTTTCCTCGCCCTGCTTCATGATCGAATTACGTATAAATTCCAGGGATGACTGGACACTTTTCATTTTCCCATAATTGTTCAGGGTTGTCACGCCCATGATCAAAACCACAATTACCAGAAACACGCTCGCCACGTATGTCAGCCTGGAAGTTTTCTTCTGCTCCTGCGCCTCAAATCTTTCTTTTACAAGGTTGCGAAAGTCTTTTGCAGCCTTATCTTCCACAACTTCGCTGGGTGTCACGCCAATCTTTTTCCGTGCCGTAATCATATAACTCTGCATTGCAGCATTTTTTTCATAATAAACATAATGCCCGCCAATCTGCATCAGCTCTTTATATTTGTAACAATAATACTGTTCTTCCATTTCTGCATTATCTTTTAATATGAAAATAGTATTTTTTTCGGAAAAATATTTTTCATGGGTATTGAATATCTTCGTATCTATCACCATTCGCGCGCCCGGTCTGCAGAGCATCCAGCCAATCATCGTACCCTCTTCAAAATATTCCTTTTTCTCCTGCTCTGCTTTTTCAAAATTCTCCTGTGAAATGATTTCATTTTCATCATCGGAAAATTCCATGCAGATCGCGCCAAAAATATAGAGACACTCCTGTCCTTCTGTTACTTCTTTTTTACCGACCAGAAATGCACCTGCCTGTTCCTTATCTGCTTTATCACAAATCTGATTCAGAAATGTATCTACATAATCTTCCACGTAAATCTTCGGAGTATCACTCACATTTCCTATCTGACGTACATTTTTTGGAAATTTGTTTTCCATAATACTCTCACCTCATTCTGCATATTTTGTAGTTTAGGCTATCGTATCATATGGAAAGCACACTTTTTATCGCTTTGTGTCTACTAAATAGGAAAATCGTTCGACAATCCTGTCCATTCCCCGTTTTTTCTTTATCGGATCGCTCTCCTTCCGCTGTGCAGTCTCAAAACTGCCGCAATACTTGTCAGCAAGTGTCGTAATCCATCCTTCTTTTGTCCGCGGCACAGAAAAAAGTGTGACCGGCCACATATGGTTGATGATAATATCCCGTTCGATGCTATTCAGATCAAAAAATTTCTCTGCGTTCATGAGCGCTCTTTTCGGATGTGTCATCCCATGAAAATGATCCCCTGTCCGCTTTGCATGGGTATGCCAGTCGTACAAAAACAAATCATGCAGCATTCCCGCACGCGCTGCTGACCTTGCATCCAGTCCAAGTGCCTTACACCAGATATAATTATAGTAAGAAACATGAAGACAGTGCTGATAACAGTTTGTCACTCCATGATGCGGATAAAGCTTCATTCTCAGCACTACCGGATGGGTTGCAATATCTTTGATGCATTCATAAAACTGTTCAAATTCTTCATCCTGCTCCTCCGGTGTTTTATTTTTCTTTTTTAATTTATCATTTAATTCAGTTATCGTTTTCTGTAATTTTTCCATTCTGGTTACCCTCTTTTTTCTGCCGTGTTCCTTTTCCCGGCATACTTTAAGTATACCAAAATTTCTTTTGTTCCACCTCATTCTTTTCTAAAGAATTCCTTATGATTTTGTGATGTTTCTGTGATTCATATTGTTTCTTTCAAATTCCTGGTATAAAATAGGGCGGAACAAAAATGAGGAGGCTGATTGTAACATGAAACAGATTTATGAAGACCTGTCAGACGATACTGACTTTGATATCATTGATCTGGATGACGTACCGGATCGGGATACCGTAAAAAGGCGTAAAAAGAAATCTCAAAGAGATGTAAATAAAACTAACAAAAGTGAGGAAGTAAAAAAGAAGGAACACTCTTCCACCGAAGATTCTTCAGAGGATTTACGAAAGGAGCGGTCTAAAAAAGCCCGGAAACGTACTTCCGGAAACTCTGGAAACGGCAGTTCAAAAGCTTCCGGGAAAAAGCGTTCCACTCCATCCGCTTCGATCATCACCACTCCGGTGAAAAAGACTGTGCAGACAGGCGCAAAAATAACCGGCAAACTCCTGCAGACCGGAGCCCGTGGCGTAACGCTTCTGATGATCGCCATAATTGCATTTAATATTTTCAAGAATTTCTGGAGTTGTTATCCGGTATATGGTTCACTTGCCACAGCGGTAAATGCCAAGAATTATACGCTCGGTGCCTTCCTTGGCGTCGCAGCATTTCTGCTGATTATGGAGATTATTTTCTTCCTGTGGGCGCTGACCGGACCATGTGCTTATGGAGACAGGGGAACAAAACGTGTCGATACCGGACGGGGGCTTTTCTCTTTCCTGTTCATCGGTATAACTGTAGTTGCTGCCGGAATGTTCTGGAATCTAATTCCTTCTTCTCCATCACCACTGACCGGTCTTGCCGGCGGTCTGCAGCTGTATGGAAGTCTGAAAGGAATCCTTCTTCCATTATGCGGAATTGGACTTGTAAGCTGTATTATACGGAAAATATTTTCCTAGAACGGGAAATATGCCACTCTCAAAATATAACTGGTTATAGTGCCACTGGTCTGGTGCTGTATCCTTCTCACTCCCACAGCGGATCAATAACTTTCATCCATAACAAAAATGCCAGTCCCGATTTACACCGGTTCTGGCATTTTTATTATAGATTCTCAGAATCCTTTTTTATTATTTTACAAATGCTTTTACTTTTTCGCAGATGCTGTCTGCATCAAGTCCGTATTTCTTGATCAGTTCAACTGCCGGACCAGATTCCCCGAACGTATCCATAACACCAATCTTCAGAACAGGTGTAGGAAGTTTTTCAGAAAGCACATCACATACAGCACTTCCAAGTCCACCGATAACAGAATGTTCTTCTACGGTAACAACTTTTCCTGTCTCTTTTGCTGCTGCAACAATAAGTTCTTCATCAATAGGTTTGATCGTATGAATATTGATTACTTTTGCATCGATTCCGTCTGCTGCAAGCTTTTCAGCTGCTGCAAGAGATTCGCTCACTTCAAGTCCTGTTGCAACGATTGTTACATCTTTACCTTCGCGAAGTACGATTCCTTTTCCGATCTCAAACTTATAATCCGGATTATCATTGATTACCGGCACTGCAAGTCTTCCGAAACGCATATATACCGGTCCCTGATGTTCATATGCTGCAAATACAGCTGCTCTTGCTTCTACATCATCTGCCGGGCTGATCACTACCATACCTGGGATTGTTCTCATAAGAGCGATATCTTCGTTGCACTGATGGGTAGCACCATCTTCACCAACGGAAATACCTGCATGTGTAGCACCGATCTTAACATTGTTCTTCGGATATCCGACAGAGTTACGAACCTGTTCGAATGCACGTCCTGCTGCAAACATTGCAAATGTACTTGCAAACGGAACTTTGCCTGTTGTAGCGATACCAGCTGCAACTCCGATCATGTTGCCTTCTGCGATACCACAGTCGATAAATCTTTCCGGGAATGCTTTCTTAAACATTCCTGTCTTTGTAGCTCCGGCAAGGTCAGCATCAAGTACTACTACATCATCATGCAGTTTTCCAAGTTCAACTAAAGCATTACCATAGCTTTCTCTTGTTGCGATTTTCTTTACTTCTGACATAATGCTTCACCTGCTTTCTCTAAATCTTCCATAGCGATCTTGTATTCTTCATCATTCGGAGCTTTTCCATGCCATCCAGCCTGGTCTTCCATGAAAGAAACACCTTTACCTTTTATGGTCTTGGCAATAATAGCTGTCGGCATTCCTTTTGTTTCTCTTGCTTCTTTGAAAGCAGCTGCAATCTGATCAAAATCATGTCCATCGATATTGATTACGTGGAAGTTGAATGCTTCAAATTTCTTGTCGATCGGGTATGGTGAGTTAACTTCATCAATACGTCCGTCAATCTGAAGGTTGTTATTATCTACAATTACTACCAGATTGTCCAGTTTTCTGAAGCCTGCTAACATAGAAGCTTCCCAAACCTGTCCTTCCTGAATTTCTCCATCTCCAAGAAGTGTGTATACACGATAGTCATCATTACTCAGTTTTGCAGAAATAGCCATACCTACTGCTGCTGAGATTCCCTGTCCCAGAGATCCGCTTGACATATCAACACCCGGGATGTGCTTCATATCCGGATGTCCCTGAAGGTAAGATCCTGTATGACGAAGTGTCTTGAGGTCTTCTACCGGGAAGAATCCTCTGTGTGCCAGTGCAGAATAGTATCCCGGAGCTGTATGTCCTTTGGAAAGAACGAAACGGTCGCGGTCTGCTTTCTTAGGATCCTTAGGATCGATATTTAACTCTTCAAAATATAAATATGTGTAGATGTCTGCTGCTGACAGAGATCCGCCCGGATGTCCGGATTTGGCAGCGTGTACTGCTGTCACGATGCTCTTACGGATTTCATTTGCAGTTTTCATAAGTTCTGACTTGTTCATGAAAATATGCCTCCTGAAATAGTTTATTTTTAGTCACTTTGTCGGAAGCGCAGATTGGTGCTCTTCCGACAGTAAATTATTCCGATTGTAAATTTTATTCTCCGAATACTGCTTTGTAATCAGCCTGGAATTTTGCGATACCAGCATCTGTAAGCGGATGATGTGTCATCTGTTCAATTACTTTGTAAGGAACAGTTGCAATATCAGCACCTGCAAGTGCACATTCTGTAACATGCATTGGGTTACGGACGCTCGCGCAGATGATCTGTGTATCAATATCTCCGGCCGCTGCAAACATCTCAGCGATTTCTTCGATCAGTTCTGTTCCACGTACAGAAATATCATCCAGACGTCCAAGGAACGGCGATACATATGTAGCCCCTGCTCTTGCTGCAAGAAGTGCCTGGTTTGCTGTGAACACCAGTGTTACATTTGTCTTGATTCCTTCAGCTGTAAGAGCTTTACAAGCTTTCAGTCCTTCTACAGTCATCGGAATTTTAACTACCATGTTCGGATGGATCTTAGCGATTTCTCTACCTTCTGCAATCATACCTTCTGCATCAGTAGTTGTTGCTTTTACTTCTCCACTGATCGGTCCGTCTACGATAGATGCGATCTCTGCGATAACTTCTTTAAAATCACGTCCCTCTTTTGCGATCAGTGACGGATTTGTTGTAACTCCGCAGATAACTCCCATATCGTTAGCTTTTTTAATGTCTTCCACATTTGCTGTGTCGATGAAAAATCTCATTTCGTTTTCCTCCTTATGAACATGAAAATTCGTATTTCCCGTTATCAGGAATCTCTCTTTTTATCTGATTGCCTGACTTGGTTAAATTATATCGCAATTTACTCTGACAGGTCAATAGCCATATGTTTTTATTAGTAATTTTTCACGTTAATATTAACTATTTTATTAGTAATTTTTTGATACCGTTTTTGGATAATCCTTTATTTTATAGCGTTTTCAGAGACATAAACTATGAAATATTACTAATATTTTTTGAATTTAAACTAATTTTTCCCTTTTTTTGTTTTCGCATAAGACGTCGTTCCACGCACGATCAGACGAGGTTCATATTCTACATGGTAGGTGCTGATCGGCTGGATCTCTGAATACTGGCTGTTCTGAGAAAGAATCTTTTTCATAATGATATCACAGGCATCCCGCCCTTTGAAAACGACAAAATGCTCGATCGTTGTCAGCGACACCTTATGCATCTTCGCAAACAGTGTATTATCACATCCCATTACGGAAATATCTGCCGGAACTTTATATTTTTCTTCGTGAAGTGCATCCAGGATTCCAAATGCGATCATATCATTTAATCCGACGATCGCAGTAATATCATTATGCTCTCTCAAAAGCTCTTTCGTCAGATCATATCCGATCTTATACTCCGAATCGATATTCGGGATGCTCATATCGATCGACTCATTTGCTGCCTTGATGATCACATTGTCTTTTAATCCAACAGCATCAAATTCTTTCAGAAATCCTTCCACCCTTTTGGAGCGCTGCTTCTGTCTGGTTGTAAGAGGTGGTGCAATATACGCTACTTTCCGATGCCCCAGATCCAGAAGATGCTTTGCCATCATCCTTCCGAGTTTGGAATTATCCAGTTCCACTGCATCTACATTCAGATGCTCATTCTGGTTATTGATAATTACGATCGGAATTTTTTCTGCCAACTCTTCTATCGTATCCATAAAGCAATGACTTGGATTGCAGGTATAGATAATGCCAAGCGGTTTCAGCTCATGCATCATCCTGAGATACCGCTCCTCCATCTTCAGATCCCTCTGGGTATTGCACACAAACAGTCCATATCCCTGCTCCTTTGCACGGGATTCAATCCCCTGAAGCAACATAACATAATAAGGGTTCGTGAGGTTGGAACAAAATACGACGATCAGTTTTTCTTTCCTGCTTTCTCTGCGTGTCTTTCTTTTCGGTACTTCGTATCCCATCTCTTCTGCGATCTGTTCCACTTTACGGATCGTTTCTTTTGAAAATGATACATTATATTTTTTATTCAGGATCATGGATACCGTTGCCTGCGACACACCTGCCGCATGTGCGATATCCGAAGAGGTTACTTTCTTCTTTCTCATATCTTTACTTCTTTCAAATGCATACGTTTCCGGCACTCCTCACAGTCCTTAAGTCACGTTAAGTCACTTAAAGTGCTGTACGTCCTTCCAGTGCACGCAGAAGCGTCACTTCATCAATATATTCCAGATCGCCGCCGACCGGCACGCCGCTTGCGATCCGGCTGACCTTGATTCCTGTCGGCTTGATCAGTTTGCTGATATACATCGCAGTAGTCTCCCCTTCCAGGCTGGAATTGGTTGCGATGATCACTTCATCCACATCCCCCTGAAGACGCTCCATCAGCTCTTTTAGCCGGATATCTCCAGGTCCGATCCCAAGCATCGGGGAAATTGCGCCATGAAGTACATGGTACACACCGTTATATTTTCCAGTCTTTTCATAAGCTGCAAGATCTCGGGAATTTTCCACAACCATAATCGTCTTATGATCCCGCTCCTCGCTGGCACAGATCGGGCATAATTCTTTGTCAGTAAGCGTGCAGCATTGCTTGCAGTATCTTACATTATTTCTTGCATCTACCAGTGTCGCTGCAAGCTGTTCTACCTGTTCCTTCGGCATATTAATGATATGAAAAGCCAGCCTTCCGGCTGACTTTGCTCCGATACCAGGCAGTCTTGATAATTCTTCGATCAGTTTACTGATCTGACTGCTGTAATAATCCATCTTTTACACTCCCGTTCTAGAACATTCCCGGCATTCCGCCAAGTCCGCCAGTCAGCTTGCTCATAGCGGAAGTATTTGCCTCATCGACCTGACGAAGTGCTTCATTGACTGCTGCCATGATCAGGTCTTCCAGCATCTCTACATCATCCGGATCCACAACTTCTTCCTGAAGTTTTACTTTCTGGACTTCTTTTTTACCACTTACGGTCACTTCTACAGCTCCGCCGCCTGCAGTTGCTGTAAAACTTTTCTCTTCCATCTCTTTTGCCTGCTCTTCCATCTGCTTCTGCATCTTCTGAGCCTGCTTCATTAAATTTGCCATATTTCCCGGCATTCCGCCTCCTGGAAATCCTCCTCTTTTTGCCATAACTATAAATCCTCCTAATTATTATTCATCTTCAATCGTGATCTCCATATTGATCACTTTTTCTATATCCACAAAACTGTCTTCAAAATGGCGTCCGTTCTCCACCTGACGCACATCAATCTCCACAGTCTTGCCGATTTTTTTCTCAATCAGATCTTTTAATTCCTGCTTATGTTCTTCGCTTCCTACCACGCTGGCGCTGATCTCATCCGGCAGAACGATCAGAAGTCTGTCCTGATTGTCCACGCTGAGTCTTGCCTGCTTCAGATAGCCTCTAAGCATTCCTGATGCTTCGTTTGCAATCTTCCGGAAATTGGATGTCACCTGCTTTACATCTTCCTTCAGTGCTTTCGGAAGCTGCGGTTTTGGCTGTGGCTTCGGTGCTTCACCATTTACATAAACAACCCTCTCCTGTGGCTGCGCAACTGCAAAACTTCCTTCTTCTACCTGTTTTTCCAGTGCACGGATCCGGTCCAGAAGACTGTCCTTCGTACTCTCCATCTGCGGTTTGCAAAGCTTGATCAGTGTTACTTCCAGAAGCACTCTTTTCTGTGTTGCGTATTTGAGCTGATTTGTCAGCTCGGAAAAAATACGGATATACCGGAGCAGCACCCCGGATTCGATCATCTGTGCTTCCTCTTTCAGCTGCGCCAGATTCTCCGTCGATACATCCAGCACATCTTCCATATTATCCGAAGTCTTCACCAGAAGAAGGTTGCGCAGATACCAGGTAAAATCTGCCGCAAGCTGCGTCAGTTCTCTTCCCTGCATCACAAGCTCTTCTACGGTAGCAAGTACCTTTCCCACATCCTGGCTGATGATCTGTCTGAGAAGCCGGCTGAATACATCCGTATCCACCGCGCCAAGAACCTCAAGAACATGATCGTAGGTCAGCTTCTGTCCGAGGTAAAACGCAATGCACTGATCCAGAAGACTTAGTGCATCTCGCATGGATCCGTCCGCCGCTTTCGCAATATAGCGGATTGCTTTTTCTTCTACCTCAACTTGTTCTTTTTTCATCAGTTCATCCAACCGCGCTGCGATCGTATCGATCGTAATACGCTTGAAATCGTAGCGCTGGCATCTGGATAAAATCGTGATCGGAATCTTATGTGCCTCTGTCGTTGCAAGAATAAAGATTACATATTCCGGGGGTTCTTCCAAAGTCTTTAACAGAGCATTAAATGCACCTATTGAAAGCATATGCACCTCATCGATGATATACACCTTATATCTTCCCTCCGTTGGACGGTAGGATACCTCTTCCCTGATCTCACGGATATTGTCCACACCGTTGTTGGAAGCCGCATCGATCTCAATGACGTTCATGGAAGTACCGGCTGCAATATTTTTGCACATGGTACATTCCCCGCAGGGACTTCCGTCTACCGGATGCTCGCAATTGACTGCCTTTGCAAAAATCTTCGCTACTGTTGTCTTTCCGGTTCCTCTTGTGCCACAGAACAGATATGCATGTCCGATCCTGTCCGCCTTTATCTGATTCTTCAGCGTTGTGATAATATGATCTTGTCCTTTTACGTCTTCAAATTCCGCAGGACGGAATTTACGATACAGGGCAGTATATGACATGTTAAATTACTCCTTTACTCATCGCCAAAACTGATTCCGACAATCTTGGCTTCTTTGATGATATCCGCTTTCGGATCTACCATCTTCAGCTTTCCGGCAACCTCTCCAAGCGGAACCTTGCGGATGTTGCCGTTCTTGATTCCTACCATATATCCGTAGTCCTCTTTTAAGATCAGGTCTGCTGCTGCTGCTCCAAGTCTGGTTGCAAGCACACGGTCATACGGACACGGGCTTCCACCTCTCTGCGTATGTCCCGGCACTGTGATACGAACCTCCTGATCCATACGGTTCTGGATCTTCTCTGCAAGCTCATATGCCACAGACGGATAGCCCTTCTTTTCCTGTTTTTCTTTTAATTTTTTCTTCGGAAGGGCTGCATCTTCTTTTGTGATCGCGCCTTCTGCAACCGCGATGATCGTAAAATGCTTTCCTGCCTCTGTACGGCTCTTGATCGCACGCACTACGTTATCCACATCATACGGGATCTCCGGGAGAAGAATAATATCTGCTCCGCCTGCGATTCCGGCATGAAGTGTTACCCATCCTACTTTATGCCCCATAACCTCTACAATAAATACACGGCTGTGTGAAGTTGCAGTTGTATGGATTCTGTCAATTGCTTCCGTTGCGATATCTACCGCACTCTGAAAGCCAAATGTCATATCTGTTCCCCACAGATCGTTGTCGATCGTCTTCGGAAGTGTAATCACATTCAGTCCTTCTTCTCTTAACAGATTCGCAGTCTTATGTGTTCCATTTCCTCCCAGTACTACTAGGCAGTTCAGATTCAACTTGTGATAAGTATGCTTCATCGCTTCGACCTTATCGATCCCATCCGGTCCAGGTACGCGCATCAGTTTAAACGGCTGTCTGGATGTTCCGAGGATTGTTCCACCCATCGTCAGTATTCCCGAAAAATCTTTTGCTGTCAGCATCTCAAAGTTCGAATAAATAAGTCCTTTATATCCATCCTGAAATCCATAAATTTCCACATCGTTTCGTTTTGAACAAAGTCCTTTTACGACACCTCGCATGGCTGCATTCAGTGCCTGACAATCCCCACCACTGGTAAGCATTCCAATTCTAAACATAATTGTCCATCCTTTCCCTGTTCATCTTTTCCAGATCAGTCTGTTATTTTCAGTTATAATCCCTTTGTATTATAACCGATTCCCGAGTCCTATACAAGCAATAGTTCTACTGCAAAACCGATACATACCGCATCCTGGTCTGTCATTTTGAATCACATCTGGCGAAATGCACAGCACAGATTGACTTTTTGTTCCGGAATGGATATATTATAGAAGTGAAACAGTTAGTGCAGGCATACATCTGATTTTTTGTGATCACATCAGACTCTGCACGTAAAAATTTATAAAAGAAAGTCAGGTATTCTCATGGAAAGAAATGAATTGTGCTGGTGTGGCAGCGGAAAAAAATACAAAAAATGCCATCTTATGATCGAAGAAAAGATCGCATATCATGCAGATAAAGGAGAAATCGTTCCGACAAGAGATATGCTCAAGACCATTCCTCAGATTGAAGGAATCCAGAAAAGTGCAGATCTCAATACTGCCGTACTTGATCATGTAGCTGCTCATATCCACGCAGGCATGAGTACAGCCGAAATTGATAAATTAGTTTATGACTATACAACCGAACACGGCGGAATCCCGGCACCGCTTAATTATCAGGGATTCCCAAAGAGTGTGTGTACTTCTATTAACAACGAGATCTGCCATGGTATTCCGGATGAAAATATTATTCTGGAAGAAGGCGATATCATCAATGTGGATGTATCTACCATTCTGGACGGATATTTCTCAGATGCATCCCGTATGTTTATGATCGGCAAGGTCAGCGAACGTGCCGAAAAACTGGTTCGTGTCACACAGGAATGTGTCGAACTTGGACTTGCGCAGGCAAAACCATGGAACCATCTCGGAGACATTGCAGATGCGATCAATTCACATGCAAAAGCAAATGGCTATTCTGTTGTAGAGGAAATCGGCGGACATGGTGTTGGTCTTGAATTCCACGAAGAACCTTGGGTAAGCTATGTTACACCAAAGGGAAGCGAAATGCTTCTGGTTCCGGGTATGATCTTTACCATCGAACCAATGATCAACGAAGGCAGTCCGGAATTCTTTGTTGATGAAAACAATGACTGGACGGTTTATACCGAAGATGACGGACTTTCTGCTCAGGTAGAATACATGGTCCGCATTACGGATGATGGCGCTGTCGTTATGACAAAATAATTTTCTATTACAAAAAGGACCGAATGGCGAACTGCCATCCGATCCTTTTACTATTACTATTTATCTTATATTTCTAATTCTGTTTTGCGTTTTTTCTACGTTCATCCAGTTCTTTTCTGACTGTCGGATATACCTTATCGATTCCCATAAATAAATACCAGATGATTAAAACAACGACTGTGATAGCCAGTGGCAGATATAAGAACAGACTCTTAATTGCAAAAATCGCACTGTCCGGCTGAACAGCTGCCGTTCCATTATAATTTCCTGCCGCAAGGATCCATCCAAGTGCTGCTGTCCCAAGACCTGTTCCGATTTTCTGTCCAAAGCTGGTTACACTGTAAGTAAGTCCTTCTTCTCGGATTCCGTCTTTCCATTCACTGTAATCCACTACGTCTCCAACAATTGCGAACAGGCAGGAATACAATGCCGCATGACCAATTCCCTGTAAAACCAGTCCTCCATAAATCATCGGAAGATTGACCGGTCCTGCAATTTCAAGAATAAGTCCTGCTCCATAGAACAGGAATCCCACAAATAGTGCTTTAATCTTTCCAAATTTTTTTGCAAAAATAGGGATCAGCATGATCGTAAGGATCGTTGGGATATAGTTAAATAATGTCATTGTACTGTTGATCATCTCATTGCCAAGTACATATTTTGCATAATAAATTCTTGATCCACCGGTAAGTCCGAGTGATGTATAAATAATTGCAAATGCTAATGTGATCAGAATAAAGTATTTATTGCTGCAAAGAATTTTAATAGTCTTAATCGGGTGTTTTTTCTTCTTTTCAGTCACTTCCGGTTTGATCGGTTTATATCTTTCTTTTGTTCCGGCAAATGTTGTAATAAACATTCCAAGTGCTACGATCGCATAAATAATACTCATGCAGGTCCAGCCCTTCTGGCCGTTTCCAAGGAAATGTACCAGCGGAATCGTAATCACATTGATTACCAGCTGTGCGATCATTGTAAATTCAAACCGGATTGTATTCATTACATTTCGGTCATGCTGCTCGGTTGTTACCAGCGAAAGCATAGTATTGTAAGAAAGATTTGATGCAGTAAAACAAACTGCTGCAAGGAAAATATATACAAGCAGCATATAAATTGCTTTTCCGTTTGCTCCGATATTCGGAACTGTAAAAATCATAATCAGACTAACAACAAGCGGAGGTGCACTCCATAATACCCACGGACGAGCCTTTCCCCATCTGGTATTTGTCTTATCGATAATAACACCCATAAAAAGATCGGATACTCCATCAAACAATCTTGCGATCAGCATCAGGGTTCCGACTACTCCTGCTGCAATTCCTGCCACATCTGTACAGTAAATCGTCAGGAATGAAGCTACCGTTGTCCACACAAGGTTTGCTCCGATATCACCAACTCCGTAACAGACTTTTTCTCTGGTGGAAACCCGCATACCTTCTGCTTCTTTTTTGACTGCTTTACTTTTTGTTTTTTCTTTAATTACTCCGACGGAAATTTTTTCGGCTGCTTCCATCTTACTTCCTCCTCTTCTCAATTTCTGAACCTACTATAGCAAATTCAGATTTTTAAAAAGGAGAAATTTTTTATAAAAAGAGGAATTTTACAAACTGATTATGTATTCATCCTCCGATATTCGTTCGGAAGCATCCCTACTTCCTGTTTAAACACCTTACTCATGTACTTGGGATCCGAAAAACCTGCCATTGAAGCAATCTGATTCAGCTTTAATTCCGTATCCAGAAGTAATTGTTTTACATGTGCGATTTTATATCGCCTTATGATCTCCGTAAAAGAAGAGCCTGTTTCTTTTTTTAACTGTGTACCCAGATACTGTTCGGTAACATGCAGTCTCCTGGCTGTTTCCTCCAGATTAATTCCGTCACTGTAGCATTCTTTAATAATAGAAAGAGCTTTCTGTACCAGAAGCTCTGCCGAAGTCTGTTTTTTTTCATCATTTTCTATGCAGACAAATAATTCCAGCATTGCATCCATGATTTCTTCCCAGAAAACAGCATTTAAAATCGTATGTAATATTTTTTGGACAAGCAGATCTTCATCCCGTAATGTTCCACACTCTTTTGCCGTATTGATCACAGCGTAAGCAAAACGGATACAAACCTCTCTGATTTCCTGCGGGCTGTGGACTTCACGTAATCCTGCCTCCATAAATTGCTGAAAGCACCGGGTAAACGCAGGATAATCCAGATGGATTACCGCACTCCTTGCCTGATTCTCCAGATCTGCCGGATAAGTAAAACGATTTGTCCTCAGTTGCGCGATTTTTTTGCACTTGATCAATACCCGGTTGCCAAGTATTAAATGCCATCCGCATGCTTCGGTCAGCGCATTTTCAATCTCCGCCAGTTCTCCCAGCCCTTGACACTCTTTTCCCGCAAATGCCCCATGATCATGGATTCTCATAGAAAAAGCCGGTACTACCGATTGCTTCAAATACTGTATAAAATTTTTTTTTGCTTTCACATCATAAAAACAGATAAAAACAGACTGCCTCTTCTCTCTCCATAACCAGCACATTTTTTTGTCCGGATTATGTTCCCGGAATTCTTCTAAAAAAAGCTCTGCTTCTTTTTGTTCGGAATCATAATACTTTCCCATAAAAAGATACATACAGTAAATTTGTTTTCTGCCGGAGAACCCATATTTCTCCAAAAGCGTCTCCTCTAACCTAGAATCCTCTTCATACTCGCCTTCTAACGCATCTTTTATGACCGTTTCAAGTGAAAGAGAATTTTTCCCTCTCTGTTCTACGAATATCTCTTCCTTGATTTTAGAAAGGGTGTTCTTCAGTTCCGTAAGATTAACCGGCTTTAGCAGATAATTTTCTATTCCGAGTGCAATTGCCTTTTTTGCATAATCAAAGTCAGAGTATGCCGTAAGAATCACAACCTTAGTCATACTTCCTCTTTCTCTTGCTTCTTTTAACATCTGCAGACCGTTCATATCCGGCATCTGGATATCAAGCAGGATCAGATCCGGATCCTGTTCTTCAAGAAGAATTAAACCTTCTCGCCCATTTTCCGCGCTTCCTACCACCTGGTATTCCGGACTGATTTTATTCAAAATATGTACAAGCCCCTCACGAATCGGTCTCTCGTCTTCAATGACTGCTATCCGCATCGTCATTTCCTCCCTGTATCGGAATAAATAAATGTACTTTCACGCCACCCGAAAGAATATTTTCAAAATAAACTGCTGTATCTTCTCCGTAATAGAGTTCCAACCGCTTTCTCACATTGGAAATTCCGAGATGATTCTTTATCTTCGTTCCTTCATTGAGTTCTTTTAATCTGACTTTCTCAATACACTGCCCATTATTTACAATGATCAGATGTAATTGTTCTTCTGCCTTCACAGCTTCGATGGTAAGCCGGTGTTCGCCCTTACATCCGCGGAAACTGTACTTGATCGCATTTTCCACAAAAGGCTGAAGTAGCATTTTATGAATTTTATAAGTTTCCAATTCCTCCGGTATTTTAAATATCAGCTCGATTTTTTCTCCTAATTTTTCCTGCTGCAGAAGAATATACTTTTCCAGCCATACCTTTTCCGCTTCGATCGTTGTCAGTTCCCCTGCATCATTAATGGCATAACGCAGGATTTCGGCAAGCGCCACTAACATCTCACTGATTTCATACTGCTCATTTTCAATGGCTTTCCAGTTGATGGTATCCAGGATATTATATAGAAAATGAGGATCGATCTGTGCCTCCAACGCTGAGATTTCTGCATTCTTCTGCTCCAATGCAGATTGTTTCACCTGACCGATCAAATGATAGATCCGTTCAGTCATATCATTGAAGCCTTCCGATATCTTCTGTATTTCTATACTGTCATTTTCTTTGATTGCAAGCTTCTCCCTGAAATTATCTTTCTCCAGATTTTTCATCGCATCTACAATCTCATTTACCGATACCATGACCGGTTCTGTAACTTTATAGATCAGAAATACAAAAACAAGCAGCACTGCCACTGCCAGCAGCAGCCAGAATACGATCTGTTCTCTGATTGCTCTCTGATATTCACTCAGCGACTGGCACAATACGATTTTCCAGCCGCTCCGGGTATTTGTAATGGATTTTTGACTGACCCTTTTCGTCTCTAAAATATCTTCCGTCCTGCCCAGTAATTTTTCATTTTCCGCTCCGACGATCCTTCCGTCATCTATCAGATATATTTCCGATCCTTTTCCAACATCCAGCACGGAACTCAGTTCATCTGCATCGACTGACAGAATCACTTCTCCCAGATCTTCACTGATATCCCAGTAATTTACTACCTTACGGCTGATATGAAACATCCTTTCCGGATTTTCATTCTCTTGATCCATCGTATAAGACAGCATCTCTTCTGTCTCCGGAACTGCAACCTTTTCAATCCAGGAACTGTTCACCGAAGAAGAAGAAAGCCTGTCATAAAAGATTCTTTTTCTATCTGCCAATACCAGCTGAATCCCGTCCACACCCTGATTCCTGTTACAGATATGTGAAAATTCACTTCGCATATTATAGGCATCTGTCTCCATAATATCAGCAGATTCTTTCGCGGTAACCGCAAGATTTAAAAAGTCTTCAGCCGTAGTGATATCATACAGAATCGTCTCATACTTATCCAATGTCATATTCAGACACTGATTTGACTTCTGAAGATCTGCCTCTGCCTGATTGTTCATATTATCAAGGGTGCTTTTTTTCAGACGTGCCTGCGATATCACTGTAAAAATAGTGATCGGAATGCATGCCGTAATAATAAATGCAGGAATCAGAATCTGTCTCAGATTTTTCTTTTTCATTTCTCTGCTCCGATTTTCTCTATCTTTTCTGCACTTTTATTCAATATTGTCTGCGGATCCTCTTCCTCCACCAGTATCTGTCTCAGAGTATCGGAAAGGGTCAGGGAAATCCGTGGCCATTCCGGAGAAATCTCACGAATCCCGGCAGCCTTATACATTTTTATAAATGTTCTCTTTTCCGGATCTTCGGCAAATTGTTGTTCCATAATATCCTGACGCGGTGCAAGAAAACCAAATGCATCAATATATTCTTTCATTCGGTCTTTATCTGCCAGAAACTTTAAAAAACGGATTGCATACTCTTTCTTTTCATTCTCCGCTACTGCCAGAATTTCTCCTCCGGCTACCGAAACCGATGTCTCTCCTCCCGGAATCGGTGCAACACCGAATTCCAGATCCGGATTTCCTTCCCTGATACTGTCAATCGCCATAGAGGAATTGAACATGATCCCAATTTTTCCTTTTAGAAACTGATTTGTCAGATCTCCCATGGTAAGAGAAATGCTCTGCAGACTCAGACTTCCTTCTTTTTCCATCTGATCCAGCAGAAGAAATGCTTTTTTACTGTTTTCTTCTGCAATTCTATACACGTCCCCTCCCATTGACCATAAGATCGGCAGAAATTCATACATACTTTCTTCTGTCTGTAAAGCAGTGATCGCAAACCCTTTTACATCTTCATTGCTGATCTTCGCCGCTGTCTCTTGAAATTCTTCCCAGCTTTCCGGAACTTCGCATCCATTTTCTTCCAGGAGTTTTTTATTATAGAACATCCCTGTACAGTTCACACCAAAAGGCTGCCCATAAATTCTTCCATCTATCGTACATGGTTCCAATGCTTTTTCGTTATATTCCTTTAATTCCGGAATAGCATCTGTAAGATCAGCAAACGCTTTCATATGATGTAGAAATTGAAAGTCCGAGGAGTCCACTACGGCAATATCCGGCATCTTTTCTTCCGACATCGCCAGGGCAAGCTGTTTTTTAAAATCTTCATCCGGAATATAAGATACTTCTATCTCAATATCCTCCTGCATCTTATTAAACTGCTCTACCAGCTCTTCCAGATGTCTCTGATTATCCGGTATATCCCAGTAATGCCATAATTCAATGGTTTCTTTCTCTTTCGCTTTTGTTTCTTCCTTTTTCCGGCATCCTGCACAGCTGCATAAACTAACTGTCATGACAACACATAAAGCGCATGCAAAAATCTTTTTCACTCTATTCCAACTCCCCTTCACGGTATGCACGGAGCAGCATTTTAAGTGCCTCAATATCCTCCTTGATCTTCTTTCCGCTATCTGTATCCCGCACCATCAAACGTTCTTTTTCGGTCTCGACCAGTTCTGATTTTGACTCGATATCCTTATTTTCCGTAAGTGCCGCATACACACTCAGGAAAGGCTGGTGGGATTTGATCCGGATACCATGGGAATTGAAGATCAGTGTATACCCGGCAATTCCGGTAGTCTTATGGTAGCTCTTGCAGAAACCTCCATCAATGACCATTAATTTTCCATTCGCACGGACCGGATGCTCTCCTTTTGAAGTTCTGACCGGTGTATGCCCATTAATGATATGAGCACGCTCGGAATAAAGACCAAACTCATGCAGAATCATATTGCAGACCTTTTCTTCTTCGTAAAATTTATAATATGGATTTGATTCTTCATACCATGTCGACTCATCCAGCACATAAGTACGCTCAAAGGTTTTCGTATTTCTTCCGGAAAGTGGAGACTTTCTTCCGCACCATAGATACCACATAAAGTCTCTGTCTTTTTCTTTCGCCTCCTTCGACCAGGCTCTTCTGGCAACATGCTCTGCATAGTCCAGATATTCTCTTCCTCGATAGCATCTCTTCCCAAATACAACGCCGTCAAAGTTTCCGCTCTCATCCAGCGGCACACAGCCGTGATACAGAAGATTATCGTTGAAGATCCGGTACATACTTCCTTTTTTATACAGGAAATCTATATGCTGTCGCAGACGGATACTGTTCACAAAAGCCATCTGAAGACCTTCCATTACATTTTCTTCCTCTTCGGTCAGCTGATAGACTTCTTCCACGCTTTCAGCTGCAAAACTTACAGTTGGAAATTCTTCCTTCTTGATCTTATATTCTTTTCCGCCAATTTCAACAACCTGACGTTTCACATCCACTTTATGAAGCAGCAATTTATCTTCCATCTTGTAATCCGGATTACGCAGGATCACCTGGCCTTCCAGCTTAAAAAGAAGTACAGAAATTGCTTTCAGTGCCGCTTCCATCGGATCGATCTGCGGGTATATCTTTTCTGCAAATAAGGTCAGATTTCGCAGACTGATCCCATAGCTATTCTCCATGATCTTCATATTATCATATTTCAGATTGTTACGGATAACTGTTGCGATGCAGGCTCTGCTTCCTGCCGCTGCCCCCATCCACAGGATATCATGATTTCCCCATTCAATATCAATGGAGTGATAAGTCGTAAGCAAATCCATGATCCGGTCTGCACAAGGACCTCTGTCAAAAATATCTCCGACAATATGTAGATGATCGACTGCCAGCCGTTTAATCAATCCGGCAAGCACCTCGATAAATTCATCTGCATTCTGTAGTTCAAGGAGCGTATTCAGGATATTGCGGTGATACACCAGCTGATTATCATCTTCATCCTTCTGTACATGGATCAGTTCATCCAGAATATAGGCATATTCCTTCGGCATCGCTTTTCTTACTTTTGAGCGGGTGTATTTGGATGAAAATAATCTTGCGATATCGATTAGTTCTCCTAAGATCACACGATACCACTCTTCATTATTTTTTCCTTCCTTTTTTATCATTGCAAGCTTTTCAACTGGATAATAGATCAGCGTACAGATTTCTTCCCGGTCCAAATCTGATAAAGTATCTTCAAACAACAGATCTACTTTTTCCCGGATCACACCGGAGCAGTTATTTAATATATGGCAAAATGCCTCATATTCTCCATGCAGATCACTCATAAAGTGCTCTGTCCCTTTTGGCAGGCTGAGGATTGCTTTAAGGTTAATAATCTCTCGGCAGACCGCCTGCTCAGTTGGGTATTTTTCTGCCAGAAGTTCTAAATATTTCTCGTCTCTCATTTGCGTCCTCCAAATTTATTTTACATAACCAAAAAATACATTTCCGCTGCCACTTACCATTTGCGCCATCTCTTCAGGCGTAGCCGAATGACGTTCTCCGTCAGCCGGATCAATATAAGCATATTTTTCACTGGTATAGCCGATTACCAGTACTGCATGATCTGCACTTAACATGGCAACGACCGGTGTCTCGTGACTGATGGTATATTGAATTTCTTCCGGTGTACATCCTGTCAGATCAAAACCTTCTCCACCGGTTGCTTCTGTCAGGATTTCTGCCGGCGACTTTCCGTTTTCCAGCTCTGTTGATGCATTTATATCTTCTGCGCCTTCCAGCTTCAGGATCCGGTTCAGGCACGCTGCAAGTGTACTCTCACCTTCTCCTGTCCGGAACTCATCCATATTATTTACTTCATAAATATCCGGCGTATTTCCGGACTCCCATACATATTCCTGTGATGAAGAAATGACCACACCTTTTATCTTCTCCGCTTCCTGGATCGCATAAGATGCTTTTTCATACACCCCCTGCAGACTGCCAAGTGCATATACATAATACTGATTCTTTACCTTCGGTTTATCAAAGCTGACAACCATCGGTTTATCAAACAGTACCTGCTTTGGTTTTAAAATTTTTGCTTTGCTGTCTTTGATCCCATTTTCATAAGTAAGACGAACCAGAGTTCCCCGCAGATCATCATTGTAGGTCTCAACTGTGATATTGCTCTCTTCCTTCTCCTGATTGTTGGTAATATAATCTGCCGTTGTTGAAATATAGGTATTCTCATTTCTGTTCACCCGATTAAGTGTCATCATATTGTCTGCCACATAGCCATCCAGAATGTAAAAATCCTGTACCTCATAGGTCTTGGCTATCTCCTGTTTCTGCGTGATGATATCCACTTTATACATCGGGTACACACTCTGTCCGGATATATTGGTTCCTGCATCGCTTCCACGCAGCATGCCATAGGCAAAATCATTCCGGATAAATCCGATCGGTTTGACATATTCGTCTCCTTCGGATGTAATATCAAAGGATTTGCCCGTCTTCAGATTCAGCACGATAATTTTCTGCGACTCATTGATCTTTCCGCCCTCACTCTGGTAAGCAAGCAGATGTCCGTCTGGTGAAACCTGATACTGCCCTTCCTCCAGATCTTTCACCAGCACCTCTCTGGTGTTGTCCTTCAAATTCACAAGATACAATGTACCATCTATCATTACATAAAGATTTTCATCAGAATTGCTGTAATATACAAATTTACCCAGATCCTCTTTCATCAGATAATATCCGTCTTCGCTAGGGACAAATGCTTTTTCCGTAACGGAATTTTTTTCTGCGTCAAAATAATAGACTGCTACACCTACCTGCCCTTCATGTACACCGCGATTCATATAACCCACTACAGTAAATGTGGTATTGCCTTTTTCATCTACTGAAATCAGGCGGATATCATGCAGGTCGCATAATGTACGCACATCCATGTTTTCCGCATCTGCGAAGCCGAATACCAGTGACATTTCATCCTCTTTTTTATCATAATGCCAGAGTTGGTTATCCTCTATAAATGCTACAATGGTTCCATCTGTATTAGTCTCATACTCCAGGTCCGTCGGCGCAATCCCAACAAGAACACCTTTCTGGTTCAGCGCAGTTGTCTTACCATCAAATCTCTGATTCATCGTGCGATCATAATCAAGCAGATACTGTTGTGCATCTTCCCCGGTGCGGATCCGGAAGAATTCCTTTACACTGTAAAGCCGATCAGCATAATCAGTATCCCCGGTGCACTTTACCTGGTATTTGAGGACAAGTGATGTGTAATTCTCATTGCATTCCTTAATTTCCCAGTATACATTTCCCGATACCTGCGGTGCAAGCGAACCCCATGTCACCTGTGACTGTGTCGATGCAAGTGTGACCTCCTGATAGGTGGAGCTGTCCTCACTGGAATCTGTTTCCAAATAGCTTTCGACCTTATCACCCTGATTTTCGAGTGCCGCATTGTGGAAATCATTTGCGAAATCCAGGCTTTTCTTATAGTTGCAATCTGCCGAATTCTTGATCCTGGTATAAAAATAAATATTCTGATTATCTAGGTACAAGGTTACTTTCAAAATCCTCTCTTCTTTCAGGATCTTCGTATTCTTGAAATTTAAAGTTACTGTATCCTGAACATCTTTAATGGTTCCCTCCTGGATACATTTTTTCCCATTCAGTGTATATACCTGCCAGTAAACCTTCTGGATCTGATTATCATATTTTGCAATGTTCATATCCAGCTGGTTATTTGTGACGGGTGTCAGTGTATCACGCATTGAAGTAAGCGTCATATCGCTTTTATATCCCGGCAGTGAGTTCACTTCATATCCTTCTGTCGTAAAGGATATTCTTGGCAGTGTCGCACCTCCCATATCTGCACTCATATCAGTGTTGCCTCTGTTCGTCACATAACTGGATACGATAACTGCAAGAATAAATACAGTAGTCAGTACCCCTGTCTTTATTGCTATCTTTTTAAACATTGTAATTATAGTCCCCTTTATCTTAATCTGCTAAATTTATACTCCTTTTTCTCCCTCTTCATTCTGCTGATCCAATAATCTCCCCAGCATTGGATCGATGTGAAGCATTTCTTCACATGTGCGGATTGCCTCTGTATTTTTTCCTTTATTTCCCGTGTAAATGGCCCGTATCAAAATATTCTTCGGTGTATGCTCCATATCGATAAACTCCAGGATCTGTGTGTCATATCCCTCCCTCTTGAGATATTCTGCACGTATCGCATCTGTGACAAGAGCTGCCATTCTTTCCTTTATCAGTCCATAAGAAAATAACGGTGCTAAAGTCTCATTTTCCATCTGGCGATTCAGCTCATGTTGACAGCAGGGAACGGAAAGAATGACTTTCGCTTTCCACCCAACTGCCTTTGCCAGTGCAAAATCAGTAGCCGTATCACAGGCATGCAGCGTCACGACCATATCCACTTCATCAGAGCCGGTATAATCTGCAATATTTCCTTCCATAAACTTCAGTTTTCTATAGCCATATTTTTTTGCAAGCTGGTTGCATGCATAAATGACATCCGTCTTCAGATCCAGTCCGATGATCCGGATATCATAACCTTTTAACTCATGCAAATAATAGTATATTGCAAATGTCAGATAGAATTTACCGCATCCAAAATCCAGAATCGTTACTTCCCTGTCCTTCGGAAGCTCCGGAAGAACATCCTCGATAAACTCCAGAAAACGGTTGATCTGGCGGAACTTATCAAACTTTGTCCGCACGATTTCCCCTTCTTTTGTCATAACTCCCAGATCCTGTAAAAATGGAACTGCTTTTCCTTCCTCCAGGATATAATGCTTCTTCCGGTTGTGTGACAGATCAATCTCTTTGAACCTCCCGGTCTGAAGCCGTCTCTGAATCGTCATTTTCCCTTTTTTGCTGACCAGAACCTGATAGCGGAATTTTCTGGTCTCCATCTGCATCTGTTTGAATTCCTGCATGGCATTTTCAATATATCCTGCTGCTTCTTCTTCATTCAGATTGTGGTGAAATACCTGATTGTTCCGGTGTTCTTCGCACTGGTACAAAATATTGTCTTTATGCTCCACAGGGCGGATCTTAATCTTTACAATTCCGCCTTTTTCACGTGGATTGCTGATTATTGCTGATAAAAATTCTTTATTTAAACTCTTTTTTAAGATATTATTCAATGATTCCATTTTAATTTCCCCTTACATTTTAGGTTATATGTACGAATCCAGTTTTTATTGTAAAGCGAAATAAAATAGAGCGCAAGGGAAATTTCCCTTACGCCCCATATTTACCTGTTACTGTTCGACTTCCTGATAGACATCTTCCGTTTCTTTTGGAACCGGGAAACGGATCAGTACCTTGAACAGATCTCCGTCGAGATATAACTCGAATTTTCCCCCTTGAAGCTTTGTCAGATTCTGTGCAATCGAAAGACCAAGCCCGCTTCCTTCCGTGCTTCTGGATACATCTCCGCGGATAAATCTTTCTGTCAGCTCATCTGCCGAAATATTCAGCGGCTGCTCTGATACATTCTTGATCGTAAGCTGTACTTCCTCACCTGTCTGAACCAGATCCACGTATACACGGCTTCCCTCCATTGCATATTTTGCCGCATTGTTAAATACATTTGCAAGAACTCTCCACATTCGTCTGCCGTCTGCGTAGATTGTTGCCGGTTCGGTCGGAAGATTCATGATCATTTTCAGATTCCTTGCCTCAAATTTTTCTTCAAACTCTGCACTGGTCTGGTTAACCAGCTCAACCAGATTCAGATTCATCATTTCCAGGCTGATATTGCCACTGCTTACCTTGGAAGCTTCTACCACATCCTCGGTAAGTGTCTTCAGACGATATGCTTTTTCTTCCAGAACCTGAAGATAATTCCGGATCTTCGGATCCTCAAAATCCTCTCTCTTTAAAAGGTCCACATAATTAATGATTGATGTAAGCGGCGTTTTGATATCATGGGATACATTTGTGATCAGATCCGTTTTGAGGCGTTCATTTTTTACGCTCTCTTCTACCGCCCGGTCCAGTCCATCTCCGATCTTATTGATGCTGACTGCTGCTTCAAGCTGTCCGCCTTTGAGTCCATTTAACGGAATCTGATAATCAACCTGACCGTCTGCGATTGCTTTTACCCCTTTGATGATCCGCGCTCTTCCGATGGCTCTGCGCATCAGGCAGAAAAATGCCCCCGCCTCTGCCGCAAGCATTACGAACAGCCAGATTCCCGGCTCCCACATGGCGATCGCGATCCAGTGAACTACAACCAGTACTCCAAACAAAATCGCAGCTTTCCAGACCTCCCCCAGATGCCGGATCCCAATCCGGATGTATTTGATGATCAGACATAAAATACTGTTCTTCCACAAGGTCTTTGCCTTGATCCTTCTTACCATTCCAAGCCAGAAAGTAAGTCCTGTCATGCAAACGCTTACCGCAACAATCCCTGCAAAAATCAGTACCGATGTGCCATTGAAACCATCTCCGCTAAACCAGACTCCGTTCAGCAGACCGTAACTTAAACTGATTTCCCCATAAATACATATCACCATAACTGCAACCGACAAAAGAATAAAGATTTCTGTCTTCATTTTATCGACCCGATTTAACACAATGCCTTCTTCCCGGTTTGATCTGCCTGCAACAATTGTCAGCCATGCCAGAATTACAAGCATTGCAAATCCGGTTGCAATCGCAATCCAGAAAGTAAATCTTACCTGCGGTGCATACTCCTGATAAATCTTGCTCTCCTGATAAAAGTCATCCTGGATTGGATAGGATGTATCTACCGCGAACACGCATTCGTAATTATCCATCCACATATTGCCACCGATCAGTGATTTCCACTGTGATCCGTCCATATCAATATCACTCTGGTACTCAGTAAGCTTTGGTGTGGCAACCGCATATACTCCCAGCTTTTTCATACTTTCCAGATTCTTTTCCCATTCATCAAATCTCTGATATGCAAGACGGTTGGTATAAACTTTTTTATTGTCCAGATCTACAATCATATATGCAAGATTGGTATTACCTTCTTTATATTCTTCCGTTACATACTGCCACGTCAAAAATTCATTCCGTACACTGTCCACAGTATTTCCAAGCAGGGACATCGCATCACTTAACTTGCCGTTCCATCTGGAATCCTTGTTCACAACTTCCAGAAGATTCTTCGCGCCCACCGGTGCACAGTTTTCGGAAACTTTTTCTCCGTCATACCGCCAGCACTTTGTGTAGACCTGGCGATTTTCACTGTCCAGAATATTGCGGTAAATACTTGCGGAGCTCTCGATCCAGTCATTGATCAGAGAATCGATCACTTCTCCGGTGCTTTCCAGTGAATATTCATCTTTTGCCTCATCCATATTACCAAACTGAAGGTTCCCGTTTTTAAATTCCCGACGAAATTCTTTTTCATAGTAATAATGGTAGGTTCCGTCATCCTTCTGGCAGACGATGATCTCATCATCATTGTCTCCATCTGCCATCTTGGTCCCGTCTGCGTAGTACATCTCCTGATCGTTTTCCCAGTAATTCACAAGATCACCAAGACGGTATGCAAGCCCATTTACATTTTCATTTGAAATCTTACGATCTGAATCATATTCTTTCAGATCTACAATTCTGTTTTCATCATATTCTCCTTCTGTTTCAAAATTGCTGTCGTATCCTTCCGCAGCCGTAATATCATTTGCAGCACTCATCAGCTTGTCGGTAAACCCTTTTGACTGTTCATACTTCTTATGTGGCTTTTCAAACAGGATTCCTGCCAGATTATCGCCCGGATAACTGAATGTAAAAACCAGACATGTGATCATCACCACCGCTAAAATATGCTCCAGTACGATCAGGATTCCTTTACATGGTGCGCTCTGATACCATTTGTTATTCATAAGACCTCCTAACCGATCTTCTCTACCTTATATCCGACACCCCATACTACCTTCAGGTAACGTGGCTCTTTCGGATTGATTTCGATTTTCTCCCGGATATGGCGGATATGTACTGCAACGGTATTGTCCGCTCCGATCGCTTCTTCATTCCAGATATTTTCGTAAATCTGATTGATAGAGAACACCTTTCCCTGATTTTTAACGAGTAACAGTAATATATTGTATTCAATCGGTGTCAGCTTCACTTTTTCGCCGTCCACAGTCACTTCTTTCAGATCATCCCTGATCACAAGTCCCCCGGTCCGGAACTCACTCTGGTTGTCAGATCTCGCCGTACTTCCAAGCTGGGTGTAACGTCTGAGCTGGGATTTTACCCTTGCTACCAGCTCCAACGGATTGAACGGTTTGGTCATGTAATCATCTGCACCGATATTCAGTCCTAAAATCTTGTCCGCATCCTCTGATTTGGCGGATAAAATAATAATCGGGAGGCTCATGTTTTCCCGGATCTTGAGTGTCGCCCGGATTCCGTCCAGCCGCGGCATCATCACATCCATGATCAGAAGATCAACTTCATTTCTTTTCAATACCTTGATTGCTTCGTCGCCATCATACGCCTTCAGGACTTCGTATCCTTCCTGCGTCAGGTAAATATCTATTGCTTCTACAATGTCTTTATCATCATCACATACTAATATTTTCGCCATCTTTTTTCACCTCCTCTATACTATACAAGATTAACAGAGATTTTTTAAGAGATAGGGCGGGATTTTCTTAAGAATTTTTTGAGATTTGAAAATGTGGTGCGAGATGATCTATATTTGTCAGATACAGATTCTTGTGCAAGCACCAATCTGCACCTGACTCATCATATAAGCAAAAAAACTCCCGGCAAGTTTTACTTTACCGGAAGTTTTCTCTTGTGAGGTAATATTTATGATTTCTACTTTTCGTCTTCTCTGTGATCTGCTTTTATATTGCGGTATCCTGCGATCAGTCCAAATCCGATCAGTCCAACACCTACGATCAGAAACAGAATCGTCGCCACAATCATAACAAGCTGTTCATTACCATGACTCGTGGAAATCGCCCTGAACATCTGATATGCCAGTGTCAGCAGATAAAACCCGGCCATTGCATAAATCGCCAGTCTTGCATTTTTCTTCCATCCGTCATTCTCCGGCATCTTATTCTCGTCCATAACATTTCCCAGCCTTTTCTTTTTATTTTCTTACCAGATATTTTCTCATATCAATTGCACATGCGATCAGAATAATCAGACCTTTGATCACATACTGCATATTCTGACTTACTGCCAGGAACTGCAGTGCAACGAAGATGATTCTCAGAATGAACACCCCTAAAACAACGCCGCTAATCTTACCGGTACCACCTACAAAAGATACACCACCGATTACACAAGCAGCAATCGCATCACACTCGTAGTTCAGACCTGTATTTGCCTGGTTGGAACCGATACGTGCAGATTCAATGAATCCAGTGATACCATACATGCATCCTGCAAGTGTATGTACCAGAATGGTTGTTCTCATAACATTTACACCAGATACATTGGCAGCTTCCGGGTTGGAACCAACTGCGAACATATTCTTTCCAAATGTTGTCTTATTCCACATGAACCACATGAATACAACTACGACACAAGCGTACCATACATAGTTCGGTATCGGAACGCCACGGATCTTTAAGAAACTTCCTGTTACAAAATTCTTAAAGGATTTGTCCAGTCCGGAAAGTGGCTGTCCGTTGTTACCGTTCAGCATAATGTACATCAGAAGAATTCCGTATACAATCAGCTGTGTTGCCAGTGTTACAATGAATGGATGTAAGTGGAATTTCGCTACGAAGAATCCATTTACCCATCCAACAATACCTCCGACTACGATTACGATCAGAATAACCAGTGGTATCGGAAGAACCGGAAGATCCGGGAAAATTTTGGTTGCATAAGTTACTGACTGCAAAAGTGATGCAGAAATACATGCTGTAAGACCTACAACACGTCCGGCTGAAAGGTCTGTACCGGTAAGTACGATCGTTCCTGCAATACCACACGCGATCGGAATGTTCGCTGCAGACAGCGAGATAATGTTAACAATAGATGCCACGCTCAGGAATCTGCTGTTCTGTGTGTAAGTGTAAATAACTGCGATAATGATCAGAAGATAAATCGCATTATTGATAAGTCCTTCTTTCCACGCTTTTACCTTGTCTGCGGAATCCAGTGCTTTGTATTCTGCATAGCGTGATTTTATATTTGCAAATGCTTTCATCTGGGAAGCCTCCTTCTTTTTGTTTGAAAATTACACATACTTTGCTGCGTAAGTCATGATCAGTTCCTGTGTCGCCTCTTCTGCGTCAATCTCTCCGGCAAGTCTTCCACCGGACATAACCATGATACGGTCACAGATTCCGAGAAGCTCCGGCATTTCTGAAGAAACTACGATAACTACTTTGCCGCGGTTCGCAAGATCGATGATGAGCTGATAGATCTCATACTTTGCACCGACATCGATTCCTCTTGTCGGCTCATCCAGAAGCAGTACTTCCGGATCGGTAAGAAGCCATCTTCCAAGGATAACCTTCTGCTGGTTTCCACCGGAAAGTGCACGGATCTTTGTCTCCTGCGACGGTGTCTTTGTCCGCAGCGCATCAATATATTTCTGCGTATCTTCTTTCATGGATTTTTCACTCAGATAAAATCCTTTTTTGTGTCTCTTTAAGCTAGAGATAACGGTATTTTCACGAATGTTCAGGATGCCGAAGATACCGGTTGCTCTTCTCTCTTCTGTCAGAAGTGCAAATCCGTTCTTGATCGAATCCTGTGCATTCTTATTGCTGACTTGTTTTCCGTCAAGTTTTATCGTTCCTGATTTCCTGGTTGCAATTCCAAAAATTGTCTCCAGAGTTTCTGTACGCCCACTTCCGTCAAGTCCGGCAATTCCAAGAATTTCTCCTTTTCTTGCTTTGAAGGAAACATCATTCAGGATCGAATACATTCCGGAAAGGTGTTCCACTTCAAGCGCTACATCGCCCGGTTTATTTGTCTTTGGCGGGAACTGATTGGTAAGCTCACGTCCAACCATCAGGCGGATGATATCATCCATCTCCAGATCATCTGCTTTCTCGGTTGCTACCCAGGTTCCGTCACGCATGATCGTGATTTCGTCTGAAATCCGTTTGATCTCTGCCATTTTATGTGAAATGTAAATGATTCCGCATCCTCTCTTTTTCAGCATCTCAATGATATCAAACAGATGCTCTACTTCCTGCTCTGTAAGGGAAGAAGTCGGCTCATCAAATACGATGACTTTTGCATTCACAGATACTGCTTTTGCAATCTCTACCATCTGTCTCTGTGATACCGGCATCGTACTCATGATCCTTTTCGGATCTACATCAATTTTCAATTCTTCAAATACTTTTTTTGTGTCGTCATAGATTTTTTTCTCATTTACCATGACGCCGCCCACTTTCGGGTAACGTCCGAGCCAGAGATTATCCATGACGTTTCTTTTGAGCGCCTGGTTCAGTTCCTGGTGAACCATTGCAACTCCATTTTCAAGAGCTTCTTTCGAATTCTTGAAATTAATCTCTTTTCCCTCCAGCTCAATCTTGCCACTGTCTTTGTCATAAATTCCAAAAAGGCATTTCATCAGTGTTGACTTTCCGGCTCCATTTTCACCCATCAGTGCATGGACAGTGCCTGCTTTAACTGTCAGGGACACATGATCTAATGCTTTTACGCCCGGAAATTCTTTACAGATATCCGTCATCTGCAGTAAAACATCCTGTTTCATAGCTGTCCTCCTGTCTCTCATCTTCTAATCTCGCATACCTTTCGAACCTGCCGCTATGCAGTTCCATCCGGCTGCGTCACAACTTTAGAAAAGGTGGCTGGCCAACCACCTGGCCGCCACCTTTATTTTTTACATTTTTATTTTCCTGAGTATTCCTGGTAAGGAATGAAGATCTTGTTGCTTACTTTTTCGGAAATATTGTAAGAATCTGTTCCATCCATCAGATCTTTTCCACCTGCTGCATTCTTAGCAAGGTCTGCGATACAAGCTGCCATACCATCTGCATCCTGTTTAACAGTTGCTGTCATCTTGCCATCAGCGATCAGCTGTTTTGCTGCGTCTGTAGCATCAACACCAAATACCGGGATCATCTTGCAGTCTTTGCCTGTTCCAAGGTTGTATCCCTTATCATTCAGAGCTGAGACTGCACCCTCTGCCATACCGTCATTGTTGCAGATAACAAGTTCGATCATGTTATTGCTTCCTTCGTTGTACTGGGAAAGGTTGGTTGTCATATAGTTGTTAGCTGCTGTTGCACTCCAGTTACCATCCTGGTCAACCTGATATTTGTCACTGTTAGAAGCGTCAAAGTATTCCAGTGCCGGTTTGCCGGCGTCTGTGATGATCTTATCTGCATCTTCTACAGCAAACTGTGTACGATAAATAGCTTCTGCATTTCCGAGCTGTCCCATGAACATTGCGTAAGAGATCTTTCCATCTCCGTTGAGATCCATTTCATCAAAATGTTCTACTACATAGTTACCGATCATTTCGCCCTGCATATGTCCTGCTTCCGGAGCGTCTGTTCCTACAAATGCACACTTGTCATAGCTTCCAAGTACATCGCCTTCTGTCTTGTCATCTTCGATCGCACGGTTAAAGAAAATAACCGGGATTCCTGCTGCTTCTGCTTTTTCAACGATCTGAGAAGAAGCATCTACAGAACCAGATGTAACGATGTTGACGATCAGTGCTGTAGCACCTGTCTGGATCGCTGTATCAATCTGTTCGTTCTGTGTTGTCTGGTTGCTGTTTCCATCATAGTCCTGATATTCAACACCCATCTCGTCAAGTTTTGCATCGAGTGCTGTACGGACAGATGCGATATAAGTATCAGAATAGGTATAGTAGAATACTGCGATATTAGCGTCTGATGATTTCTTATCACTGCTTCCACCATCACTGTCACTCTTACCGGAGCCCCCGCATCCTGCAAGCATTCCAAGTGCCATCACACCTGCGAGCATCGCTGCTACAATTCTTCTTTTCATAATTTCGTTCCTCCTTGTATAACGTTTACTTGATGATACGAGTATAACAAGAAGGGAATAAAACACCCATGTGAAAAACTACGAGGAGTTTGTGAATTTCAACGTTTATATAAATTTTTACTTAATTTCGTCCATAAATGTTTCAAATGCCCAATTCTTTAAAAAGCTGTAGTCCAAATATTTTTCAGACTACAGCTTCTATACTTCCGAGCAGCTACAAACATTCCACCCGTTACTTTTCTTCAAATGAAAACAGCGCCTTCTGGCTCTTATCATCATACATATTTTCTCTTGTCACCAGAATACTGCTGGTTGCCGTCTCTTTCTTTTCCGGCTTCTGACCATTCAGTAGTGTATTGATCTGCTCAATCCCCAGGTATCCCATCGCATATGGGTTCTGGACGATCAGCGCATCTACATTTCCTTTTTCCAGCATTCCAATGGATTTTACGTTACTGTCAAACGCAACAACCTGCGTCCGCTCTCCGGCGCCAAGTGCTTCTACCGCATCCCCGACTCCAAGTGTTGTCCATTCATTAAATGTCACGATCACATTGATCTGCGGATTGTCAAGCAACATCCTCTCGGTGCCCTCTCTTGCGTCGGTGATCGTAGACTTCACATTGATGGACGCCGTAATATTTGCCCGGTCATCATTAAGAACCGTATCCCGGAATCCCTTTTCACGAAGCTGCCCGTTCTCCGTACTCTTATCAAAATTTACGATTCCGATATTTAGATTTTCCGCCGGATTACCAAGCACTTCTTCTCCTGCCATACATCCGGCTTCATAATTGTCTGTACCAATATAGCATTCCACAGCCTCACTGTTTACCGGACTGTCCACAACCACAATTCTGATTCCTGCCTTTGCCGCACGGTCGATTGCTTCCGCATTCTTTTCAAAATCAATGGCAGAGAACAGAAGTGCATCTACCTGTTCCCGGATTGCCCGGTCTATCATTTCATTCTGCGCCTCATAATCTTCCTCACCGTCTCCATCCGGTCCTTCGCACACCAGATCCAGATTATATTCCGCACTTGCCGCACCGGCTCCCGCATATGCAGACTGCCAGAAAGAAGAATCCATGGATTTTGTCAGAAACACTACTTTTTTCTTCTCGATGACGCTATTTGTACTGCCTTCTTTTCCTTCCCCAAGTCCGTCACCCGTCAGGACAAAAAACAGAATTGCAAGTAGGATCACACCTGCATCAATTGCAATAAATGGTTTTCTTCTACTTTTTCTCATATTCTTCCTCCCTGACCTTCGGCATACGGATCGTCACACAGGTTCCTTCATCCAGCTCACTTGTGATATTCAGTCCATAATTGCTTCCAAAATAAATCTTGATCCGGTCATTTACATTCTTGATTCCGATTCCGGTACGGTCTCCCGGCTCTTTGCGCAGAATCTCCCGGCACTGTTCTTCCGTCATACCGATTCCGTTATCCTCCACCTGGAAAATAATATCTTCTCCGTCCTCAAAAATACGAATCCAGATCTCACCCTCATCGATCATCTGCTTTACACCATGATAAATTGCATTCTCGATAATTGGCTGCAAAGTAATTTTGTTACAAAGATACGAAAGACACGACTCTTCCACCTCAAATGAATAGGTAAATTTGTTCTTATACCGATAATTTTCAATCTTCAGATAACTCTTTGCATGTTCCACTTCTTTTTCGATCGGAATCAGCTCATGCCCTTTACTGATACTGATACGGAACAGCCTTGCAAGTGCCGTAACCATCTCTTCTGCATCTTCATTTTTCCCGTCTTCACACATCCATGCAATCGCATCCAGTGTATTATACAGGAAATGTGGATTGATCTGCGCCTGAAGCGCTTTCAGCTCTGTTTTCCGCAGTGTGATTTCTTCCTGTCTGACCTGCTCCATCAGCTTCTGGATCTTCACAACCATGTGTTCAAACGAGTTGGATAAAGTCGTGATCTCTGTAGTTCCCGCCATCGGCTCAAATACAAAATTTTCAGCATTTTTTTCAAACCGGTGCATGTCATCAGCAAGCTGCCTTACCGGTGCTGAGAACAGTTCTGAAAATGCCCATCCGAGAAGAAAGACTGCTCCCATAACCAGACACAGGACGATCAGAAGTCTGGATACCGCACTGCTTACCTTCTCCGTAATCATTTCATCTACATAGCAGACACCTACAATTTTCCAGTCACAGTTCTCCAGATTTTTCACAGTATAGATCGCCTGTTCCTGAATATGTGTCCCTTCTTTTAAATCCATTCCCTTCTCTTCTTTTAACCCGGAATAAATGAGCTGCTGCTGTGGATGATAGATCAGATTGCCTTTTTTGTCCGCAATATAGACATAGCCGTGCTGCCCGATCCCTACATCATCAACATAATTGGCAATGTCAGAAAAACGGATGTCAATATTTACCTGTATACTGGTTCCGTCTTCTTTCTGAATCTTCTGGTAAACGGTTACAACCCATGGATAATATCCCTCAAACAAAGATTCTACATATGGTTTGGTTATACGCAGCCTGCCATCGTCATCTTCCATTTCGGTACTCTGAACAATGCGATAATTCTCTTTCAGCTTCTGCCCTCTGTTCCAGTAACGCAGAAGCTCCCCATCTTCACCACAGATTGTTACCGCTACTACATCGGAACGGATATTTACCAGATTCTGGATATATTCCTCAGAATGATTATTCTCATGACGCATTCTCGCCACGATCCCTTCCAGTATGATCCGCATATCCTGTGTATAATTCTCAACCGTATTCTGTACCTGTTCACAGCTCTGGGAACTGCTTGTCACTGCACTTTGCTCCATTGCATTCCGGTAAATCTGAACAAAAATAAGCGTTGCAGCCACTACCGAAATCAGGACGATTCCCATTACCATTGCAATAAACACACCGGAAATAGATATATTCCATCCCTTGTGCTGATCTGCTTCTTTTTTACGCCTGTTCATGTTCCCTCCTGTATTTGTTCGGTGATACTCCAGTCAGCTTTTTGAAGCAGTGGCTGAAATAATACTGATCCTTATAACCACACAGCTCTGTAATCTCACCGATCTTCATACCGGTACACTGCAGAAGCTCCATTGCCTTTTCAATTCGTTTTTTCGTCAGGATCTCAACCAGTGAACTGCCTGTCGTCTTTTTTATCAGACTGCTGAGATAATTCGGCGACACCCCGATCTCTTCACTGATGATCATAACAGACAGATCCTGTTGGGCATAGCGGTCCTGTATGATCTGCACTGCCTGCTCGCAGATCACCTCGCTGCTCTTCTTTCTCTGATCCATAAGCATTTTTTTAGCCTCCATACACAGCATTTTTATGATCTGAAAATTCTCTGCCATACGTTCCATTTCACGCATCTGCTGCATGGAATATTTTTTCTGAAGAACTTCTACACCACATTCCCCGATTGCCATATAAATAACCTTATATACTGCCGCCCCGATCTCGGTCAAAAGTATCGTACTAAGTACCAGTGTATTCTTGCCTCCATTTCGCAGCTTCTTTTCCAGATCATCCAGATAAATCTCCAGATCCTCTGCCATTCCACCACGTAAAAAATTCTCCATCGTTGCTGTAATTTCCTGTATTTCTCCCTGTTCCAATCCCGATCCGTGCTCTGCATCGGAAATGAAATAGACACTGCTTTTATCCTTTCTGGAATAACTGAGCGCATTCATTGCCTCCAGATAGCTCTCTCTGCATTTTCCAAGAGTATTCACACTCCTGCTTACCCCGACCTGACAGCAATATCCCATAATACGCTCCACACTCTGAACAATTTCTTCTACAATAATATGTAAATACTTACCCATACCTCCCGGAGTCGTCGCGATCAGCGATACCACTCTTCCTTCCAGATGGCAACTTACATAATGAACATATTTTTTCAGGATCATATCAACTGCATTTACACTGCTATAGCTTGTCTGATCCTTTCCATTTGCATCACGGATTCCGGTTACAAGCACCACATACTGCATATTATCCGGCTTTGGATTACGGATCAGCTCACATTCCTCTGCCCGCTCAAGAAGTGCCTCTTCGGACACCCGTTCATTCTGAAAGCTGTCGAGCAAAAGCGGAATAAGGAATTGCGTCTTGCGGATGTCCAGCTTCTCTTTTCTTTCTTTGGTAAATTCTTCCACTCGCTGATCCATGGCTTTTTTAATCTTTATCAATTCCGCCTCGATCTCTTTTGCTGAAATCGGCTTCAGCATATAGCTTACAATATTATATTGAATTGCCTGCTGCGCATAGGTAAAATCATCAAATCCACTTAAAAATGCGATCTGTACCATCGGGCGAACTTCCCTGACCGCCCGTGCCAGCTCAATCCCCGATAAAAATGGCATCTTGATATCGGTAAGGAGCAGATCTGGTTCCAGCTTTTCAACCAGTTCCAGCGCGTCTGCACCATTTTCAGCTTCCCCGACCACTTCAAAACCAATCTCTTCCCACTTTACCCTGCGAACAAGACTTCTTCGGATTTCCTCCTCATCATCAGCAACAACAACTGTATATTTCATATTTCTCCTTTTTTCACTTACTGTCAAACTTTCATCTGGTTACAGTTTCTCTTTTTATATTATAGAAGATTCTTATCCACTTTTCCATAAATATATCTCCACTCAAATTTGTAAAATTCTACGATTGTATACACAACAATAGTATAAAAAACGGACAGGCTGAATAGCTTTTCAGTCTGTCCGCTTTTTACATCTTCTTATGCTGTTTTAAAAATTACATTTTTATAACGATTCAATGCAGTATAAAGGACTAATCCAAGCACACCACATCCGACAACTTCTCCGACACCAACTGTCAACATCATAAACGGAATCGGAAGTGCTACTCCATATCCGTAACGAAGTACAAACGGAACGATTACTGTGTTAGCAATAATCGGTGGTAACGGTGCAAGGAAACGGTTTTTGTTACGAAGCTGATAAGTAAAAAATGCTCCGATCAAAGTTGCAATGCTTCCGAAAATGATATCCGGCAGGATTGCTCCTCCGAGAATGTTTCCAACAATACATCCAACGAAAAGTCCAGGAATCGCTGCCGGTGTAAATACCGGAAGGATCGTAAGTGCTTCTGCAATACGTATCTGTACTTCTCCGAATGAAAATGGTGCAAATACATAAGTAAGCACCACGTAGATTGCAGCGATCATCGCTGCCTGAGTCATAAATGCTACATTCTTGTTCTTCATATGAAATTCTCTCCTCTAGTTTTGTTTTACGAGTGGAAGGTCACGAACACTCGATTCATTTTCGCGCAACAATGAGTCTGGCGACCATGCTTGCATGGACATCTGACGAATGCCGCGGAAGGCACATACTGTAAGTATATGACCTTACGCCGGAAATCGGCGGAACCCCTTGTACGACCTTGTTTTTCGGGGTTTTGTAACGGGTGTTAGTATAGCATGGGACGGATGAAAAATCAAGATTTGTCCAAAATTTGTCCAAAATTCATTTTAGGTCTCAGAAATAATATGATACAACAGCTTCCTTGTCTGCTGGCAGCAGGACGCAAGGGGTGACCGAAATGTTCACCCTTATAATCGAGCCGACATTTTAATGTACCAGTCAAAAATGACTAAATTTTTCTCTATAAATCAGGAGCCCGGTCACCACTTTGGCGACCGGGCTCCTGATTTAAAACATAACAAAAGCGGGTGATGGGAATCGAACCCACGTATCCAGCTTGGAAGGCTGGTGTTCTACCATTGAACTACACCCGCGTGACTCTTATTATTATATTCATCATTCAACTGTTTGTCAACAATTTTTTTGTTTTTTTTATTTTTTTATTTTTCCACTTTTTCTTTCCCTTACTTCATTCTGATGTTATAATGAAGAGACTCAGTATACTGATAGGAGGGATTAAATATGAAAATTACAGAAGGCTACATGCCTTATCTTGGATACAAAACCTACTACCGTATTGCAGGCGAATGCTCCGGCAATAAAAAACCACTCATTCTGCTTCACGGAGGACCTGGTTCTACACATAACTACTTTGAAGTACTTGACCGGCTTGCTGATGAAGGTCGTGCAATTATTTCCTACGACCAGCTCGGCTGCGGTAATTCTTATGTAGAAGGACATTCAGAACTCTGGTGTTCTAAAACATGGATGAATGAACTGATCGAACTCAGAAAATATCTCGGACTTAATGAACTTCATCTTCTCGGACAGTCCTGGGGCGGAATGCTCTCAATCGAATACTTATGCGATCACAAACCAGAAGGGATCAAATCCGTTATTCTTTCCAGCACCCACCCATCTTCCAAATTGTGGGCCCAGGAACAACACCGTATGATCAAATTCATGTCCCAGGAAGATCAGGACGCCATTGCCAAAGCTGAAGCAACCGGCAATTTTGACGATCCGGCATATCTCGCAGCCAATGAACGCTTTATGCTTCTTCATGCCGCCGGCGTACCAAAAGACACCGATCCTGAATGCCTGCGCCGTCCAAAAAAAATTGGAACAGACTCTTATATCACCGCGTGGGGACCAAATGAATACACGCCAATCGGAAATCTCAGCAACTATGAGTACCGTGACAAACTGAAAAATATCAAAGAACCGGCACTTATCATCAACGGAACCAACGATCTGTGCACTCCACTGGTTGCAAAGACCATGTATGACAGTATCCCGAATTCACGCTGGGAACTTTTTGATGACTGCCGTCATGTATGCTTCGTTGAAGATACCGACCGCTATTGCAGGCTTTTAAATGAATGGATGGAGCAAAACGACTAAACCTGCTCAGCGTGATTGGATATATTGTTATCTTTGGCTCTTCACTTTCCATGTTTTTCTATAACCGCTCGTGGGCCAGCTAAAACAAATATCACTCTCTTTTTGTATATCAAAAAGTGCAGATCCCTGTGAAAATACAAATCTGCATTTAGCTCATCATATACGCAAAAGACGCATATTCCCGACAAAATTTTTGTTCAGGCATATGCGTCTTTTTGCACTTTTTACTGCTCTCTGAAAGTGATCTCACCCGTCTCACTGTCCATAGCTTCTACAATCGCAAGTGATTCCAGCGGATATCCAAGGTTGCGGATGATTCTTCCGCCGGACTGGAATCCTTTTTCGATCACAATTCCAATTCCCTCTACAGTTGCACCTGCCTCTGTAACCAGCTGAATCAGCCCCTGCAGCGCACATCCATTCGCAAGGAAATCATCAATAATGAGCACATGATCTTCCTCTGAAAGAAATTTCTTTGCTACAATTACCTGGTTCTTGCATTTGTGGGTAAATGATTCGACTTCTGCTACATACATCTCCCCTTCCAGATTGATGCTCTGTGTCTTTTTTGCAAATACAACCGGTACATGAAAATGCTTGGCTACAATACAGGCAATCCCGATACCAGAAGCTTCGATTGTCAGGATCTTGTTGATATTCTTATCTGCAAATCTCTTCTTGAATTCCGCTCCGATCTGGTCAAATAATTCAATATCCATCTGATGATTCAGAAAACTGTCCACCTTAAGAACATTTCCCTCTTTCACGATTCCATCTTTGACAATACGTTCTTCCAAAAAGTTCATCTTACGTTCTCCTCTTCCTTTAATATTCCATGTATTTTTTTCATTGTATCAGTCTGAGCCATGAAACGCAACCCTCTGCGCTATTTTACCAGAATCTTATAATCCTTTTCAAAAATATCGCCCGGTTCCAGTTCATTCCCCCACTCCCTGTTTTCCAGAATATGGTCAAAATCTTCTCTGTCACTTCTTCCATACCATGGCTCAATGCATACGAAAGGTGCGTGTTTTTTTGCCGGAGACCAGATTCCAAAAAGCGGTGCATCAAATTCTACTTCCAGATAAACCTTTCCATCTGCATCCGCAAGACCGATCCTCTGTGCCTGATGATTTTCAATAATAAGTGCATCCTCATCAAATAAATGTTCCTTAAGCTTCAGACATTTTCCGAAAAGATTTAAGATTTTTGTCCGTGGACAAAGTGCACCTTCTTCATTCAGGATGCTGCTCGTGAGCGGTCCTTCTGTATCAAATACCAACTGACAATCCTCCTGCTTTTCTCCTTCTTTCAAAGGACAGTTAAATGCCGGATGCCCTCCGATCGAAAAATACATCTTCTTATCATTTGGATTTTCTACTTTCCACATTACTTCCACCTGACGTCCGGAGAGTCTGTATCCTACTTTCAGAATAAAATGAAATGGATATTTTTCCAAAGTACTTTCTGTATCTTTCAGTACAAACCAAATCTCTTCTTCTGTCTGGCTCTCCAGATCAAATTCCATGTCTCTTGCAAAACCATGCTGTGACAGCGTATATGTCTTTCCTTCGTATACCGACTGCTTCTGCACATAATTTCCTACGATTGGGAAAAGAACCGGTGATGTTCTTCCCCAGAACTTTGGATCTGCCTGCCACAGATATTCCTGCTCTGTCTTATTGTCTTTTAGCGATTTCATTTCTGCGCCTGCTGAAATAACAGTCAGTGTAAGTTCTTCATTTTTCAGTTGATATGCTCCCATTTTTATGCCTCCATTCCTTTCTGTATCTACTTTTCTGCCTCTACGCCGGCAAATTGCGTATTTAACAGAATCCCGGTTAAACAAAAAGCAGGAGAAATGCTGTAAATTCAACGTTTCTCCTGCTTTTCAAACACTGCCGCAGACCGGAATCGAACCGTTTTTCTTAATCTCAAATACTGATAGAAAGGGGCTTT